>NZ_JBMQOC010000063.1:0-39508 GCF_053550995.1 Parapedobacter sp. | reverse complement strand
TAGGCCTGGGTCACCTTGTTCTGTTCGGCTACCCACGCTTTGGTTTCCGCTGCCGTATCATTTTCGAGCCAACGGTAAGGATCGGCGACTTCCGTTCCGAAATAATTGTCGGTTACTTCCCCTTTCGCTGTTGCCGGGTAGGGCAATAGGGTGATCGCTGCCGCTGGCTGGATAGCTTTCTGGTCTTGACAGGCGGTAATGATGGTAGCCAATACGATAAATTTTAAGTTTTTACTCATGGTGCATTCGTTTTCGGAGAGTATGCAGTTAACGCAAAGCTAGCAAGAATTTCTTATTTTTGGCCGCATGCCGATACGCGATAAGATTTATTTCGCATCCGATTTCCATTTGGGGGCACACCCCCGTTCCGCCACGCGGGAGCGCGAGGCGCGTATCGTCAATTGGCTCGACCAGATCGAGGGTGATGCAGCCGAGCTTTATCTAATGGGCGACATCTTTGACTTTTGGTTCGAATATGCCACGGTAGTGCCCAAAGGTTACATTCGTTTCTTGGGTAAATTGGCCGAATTGGCCGACGCAGGGGTACAGATTACGCTTTTTAAAGGCAACCACGATATGTGGATGTTCGGATATTTGAAAGATGAGCTTGGTGCCACGATCATCGACAACGACTTGGTCATTGAACGGAATGGCAAAACATTCTATCTACACCACGGCGCCGGATTGGGCCCGGGAGATGGCACCTACAAAATACTGAAAAAAATATTCCGCAGCCGGTTTTGCCAATGGCTGTTTGCCAGGCTGCACCCTAATTTGGGAATCGGGATTGCGCAACGGTGGTCAGCCCATAGCCGCATCGCCTCGGGCGGACAAGAATCATTCCAGGGGGAAGCCAACGAATGGCTGGCTGTTTACGCCAAAGAGCTGTTGAAGCACCATCATTACGATTATTTCATCTTTGGCCATCGCCACCTCCCGATTGATCTCGAACTACCAAAAGGCAGCAGGTACATCAATCTGGGCGAGTGGATAAATTACAATACATACGCCGTATTTGATGCTGGAAAACTGGAATTGAAAACATGGCATACCTGATTTCAACGACTTGACATGAACTGGATTATCCTCATCATCGCCGGCCTTTTCGAAGTTGGTTTTACGACAAGCTTGGGCAAAGCAAAAGAAACCACGGGCATGGCGTCATACCTGTGGTATGGTAGTTTTGCGGTGTGTCTAACGGCTAGTATGGTTTTGTTGATGAAGGCTACACAGACACTCCCTTTGGGCACGGCCTATGCGGTATGGACCGGTATTGGGGCGGTGGGTACGGTGTTGATGGGCATTATTTTCTTCCACGAGCCCGCTACCTTATGGCGGCTGGTATTCATCACCACGCTCATCGGCTCCATCATTGGCCTCAAGGTTGTTGCATCGCATTGATAGGCGCTCCATTCAATTTACCGGGCCGAAAACCATAAAAAAACGTACTTTTGCACTCAGTTTGCTCAGTTGCGTTTCCGCACTCTCGTACTTTTGTTGGTTCTGTACGCCCTCGATATAGATGTGAAAACAAACTGGCCAAATCACAAATAGATTGTTATGCTAGAAAAATTAAAAGCCATAAAAGACCGCTGGGAAGAAGTGGAGCGCGAATTGAGCAGCCCCGAAGCCGTCAGCGACATGAAACGCTTCGCCCAACTCAATAAGGAATACAAGGATCTTGGTAAAATCGTGGAGCAGTACCATATCTATAAGAATATGGTAAGCAATATAGATACGAACAAAGGCATCCTTGCCAACGAAAAGGACCAGGAGTTGCGCGAGATGGCCAAAGAAGAGTTGGATATCCTGTTGGAGCAGAAAGAAGCCAAGGAAGAAGAAATACGCTTGATGCTCATCCCTAAGGATCCTGAGGACTCCAAAAATGCCATCCTCGAAATACGCGGAGGCACCGGTGGCGATGAAGCCGCTCTTTTCGCGGGCGACCTGTACCGCATGTATACACGCTTCTTCGAGGAGAAGGGTTGGCGCGCCGAGGTAATGGATGTAACCGAGGGTACGGCAGGTGGCTATAAGGAAGTGATATTGAAAGTAACCGGGGAAGATGTTTACGGCCAATTGAAATATGAATCGGGCGTACACCGGGTGCAGCGCGTGCCCGATACGGAGACCCAAGGCCGGGTCCACACGTCGGCGGCGTCAGTGGCGGTGCTACCCGAAGCTGAGGAAGTGGATGTGGAGCTCAATCCGGGGGACATTGAGATGCAGACATCCAGATCGGGCGGAGCCGGGGGCCAGAACGTAAACAAAGTGGAAACCAAGGTGCAGCTCACCCATAAACCGACCGGCATCGTGGTGGTATGCCAGGTGGAACGCTCCCAGCTTGCCAACCGGGAGTTGGCGATGGAAATGCTACGATCGAAGCTGTACGAATTGGAAGTGCAAAAAAAACACGGCGATATCGCGGCGAAACGGAAGACGATGGTCTCCACGGGCGACCGATCCGCCAAGATCCGGACCTATAATTATCCGCAGGGCCGGGTCACTGAGCACCGTATTGGGCTTACCATGTATAACCTCCCGGCGGTAATGGACGGTGATATTCAAGAGATTATAGATGCTTTACAGTTCGCCGAAAATGCGGAGAAAATGAAAGAGGGAGCAACCGCTTAATTATTTTAAAATTTTTGTTTGCAAATAGATAAAACACGCTATATTTGCATTCCCGAAAGGGAAACAGGTTCGGTAGTTCAGCTGGTTAGAATACATGCCTGTCACGCATGGGGTCGCGGGTTCGAGTCCCGTCCGGACCGCCAGTTTAAAACGCAATCATCTGATAAGGTGGTTGCGTTTTTGTTTAGATATACTTCATCTCCATCGCGTTGTGGATGAGCGAAGCCACGTTCGTCACTCTAAACTTTTGAAGGAGGTTACGTCGGTGGCTTTCTACGGTAAGCGGGCTAATAAAGATTTTCTCGCCGATCTCTGCTGAGTTTAATCCCTGCGCCAGCCAATGGAGCACCTCTTTCTCACGGCGCGTAATCACCGGTAGGTCTCCCGATTTGACGCTGTCAATGATCTCCCGCACATTCGTGCTAAGCCCCAGCTCGCCCGAAACAACCTGATGGATGGCATCCACCACTTCGTCGCGCGAGGCATTCTTGAGTAGGTAGCCCGATGCCCCGGCCTGAAGCATGCGTTGGATGATGCTATGTTCATTGATATTACTGATAGCGATGACCTTGCAAGCTGGGTTTAGCCGTTGTATATCCGAACAAGCCTCGATACCGTTCTTGCCGGGCATATTGATATCCAGTAGTACGATATCAACCGCCTCCCGCCCGATATAAACCAGCCCGTTATCCGCATCCGTAAAAGTTTCCGTAAGCCGGATGCCAGGAATATCCTGCAGCATGAATGAAAAGCCCTGCAATACCACAGGGTGATCATCAATGATAATGATGTTCAGCATAGTACTATCCATTTAATATCGGTATTTCAATGTTGACGGTAGTTCCACGACCGGGTTGGCTGTCGATCTCCACCGTACCATGCAATAACGCCACCCTGTTTTCCACGTTCTTCACGCCCAGACCTTTCTTCCCCACCTCCCGCGGATTGAATCCGCAACCGTCGTCTTCGACGGTCAGCGAAAGCATTTGGTTGCTTTCACCGCATTGCACAATGATCTGGCCGGCACGAGCGTGTTTGATGGCGTTATTGAGCAACTCCTGCACAATCCGGTAGACGCCGATAAGGATCACTTGCGGGTAGGTGGCCCGCAAATCGAAGCCGTGGAATTTGACTGATGTAGTTGGGGTATCCATATATTCACATAAATCGGCCAGTGCCGGCTTCAACCCCATATACAACAGCGATTCGGGCATTAAATTGCGTGCTACCCGCCGAAGTTCATCGACCGAACGGTCGAGTTCGACGATGACCGACTCTACCTCTTTATTCGGCACCGACGTCTGTTCCCGCTCTTTGGTAGCCACGGCCGACAAGCGCAGCTTCACCCCCGCCAGTAAGCCCCCCAGGCCGTCGTGCAGATCTCTTGAAATGCGGTTCCGTTCTTCTTCCTGGCTTTGGAGGATGGAATCGAATCGCCGGAGCTGCTCCTGTTGTTTGAGGTTAAGCAATTCTTCTTCGTGCAATCTTTCCTGTTGGCCGAGTGCGCGTCGGTTGCTGCTTGCCAGTTTCCAAGAAAAATAGGCTATCGTCAGTGCGATGGTGAGGCTTGCCACGAGTAACATGATCCAAAGCCTGTTTCTATCGATTGCTGACTGCTGCCTCCGGTTAGCATCCTGCAGCTTCAGGATTTCATTTTCCTGCTCCACGGTCTGGAATCTTTTTTCGAGATTAAGAATTTTCAACGCGGTTTCGCTCTCCAACAATGAATCTTTAGCTAACGCATAATCCTGCATCTGCTCGAACGCTGCTTTGTAATTGCCAAGATGATACTCTGTTTTGGCCATTTCTCGGGCATTCAATAATCGGTTCTCTACAACGGTATTGGGCGCGTGTGTGTTCGCTATGGCCAGGTATTTCTTTGCATTCGCGTACTCGCCCCAATCCCGATAGGTGGCATATATTTCAAAATAAAGGTCGCGTTGGGCAAAGTCGTCCAACAAGTCTTCCGCTATCGTTATCCCCCGGTGAAAACTTTCCAATGCACGGTTTTTGTCTTTTAGCTTCCGAAAATAAACTCCTACCGTACGGTAATAATATGGGGCATAGGTAGAATGGGGTACGGCCTCCAACTGTATCCCAGCACTATCGAGATAGGTTTTTGCTTGATCGATATTGCCTAGATTCATCTCGTTTTTCGCAGCGTTGACATATACCGTTAGTTTATTTTCATATGCCTTCTCGAATTTCGACAGCGTATGCATGGCCTCCTTGTAATAATGGGCGGCCGATTCGAAATCTTGGAGGTTGGCAAGTATCAAGCCGATGTTCTGTAGATGCTGGCTTACCGCACTGCTATCCCCGGCCATACGCGAGTAAGGTAAGGCCCGCTCGATAATAATGTCTAAATATTTCGCCGCACTATCCTGGGCTTGTAGCAGGGTACCGTAATTATTCCAAGCCCTGGACTGGTACACATAAGCCCGTGGAAATGCATATCCTGCCAGTAGATGTACAGCGCGCAGATAATAGGATTTCGCCTTTTCCATATCATGGGCATAGATTATATTGGCACGGTGATGCCATAACAAGCCCCGATAGTAACCATTCGGATCTGGCCCCATAATCTGTTTGGCCTTTTCGATGTAATCGAACGCTTTCGAAGTATCGCGGTCCGACCAATAAAAGCTCAGTTCTAGCAAACGTTCGATTTTCGTGCTATCATCCGGCGATTGCCGCACAAGCCGCTCCAAACTGTCTGCAAAGGCACTCCCCGTAGGTGCGTCTTGCTGGGCTAACGCGGCCACGTACCAAACACTGGTGATCAGTAAAACAACAAACCATTTCATACAGAATCTCCCACATCCCAAAGGTAGGTGCATCAAATAGAAAAAACAATCCACGAAAACACGTGTTTTCTCCCGCTGCGAGGCCGGATATAGCTCAAGCGATATGTTAAATTTATTAGTAATTTTTTAAAAAATTTTGCCATCCCCTGAATTTTATATATTTTTACTAAAAATATTAGAATATATGAATACGGCATGCCCCCCACATTACGGACTCCAGCTGTATGAGTACCTACTAATCATTGAGCCTAGCGGACTCGTACAGAAACAGTTACAAGCCTTTAAGCGGTATTTCACCAACCAGTACCGTTATCCAAACGCCATTGTTTCAAAAAGCCACATGACATTGATGCGGTTTATTCAATATGATAGTTACGAAAAGCACATGATCAGGGAATTCCAACGGATAGCCGATATGGCCAAGCCCTTTGATGTGGAGCTACACGGATTTGGCAGCTTCGGTCACACCTTATTTGTGGATGTGAAATCGGCCGTCCCTATTCTGCAGCTGATTTCCACACAACGCCGCACACTCCGGCCATTGGTAAGCGGCGTAAAAGGACATGTAGCCCGTTTCATCACCAAGCCCCACATCACCATTGCGAGAAAACTCACGCCACCGCAAAACGCCGTTATATGGCCTGCTTGGAACCGCACCGATTACCGTGGCGAATTCAGGGCGCGGGACATGACGTTATTGAGGCGCCGCATAGGCACACACCCCTACACCCTTGTTCAGAAATTTGAGTTCCTAGGTATATCACCCGCTTTCATGCAAGGGAAATTGTTTGCCTGACGCAATTACCCAGCCCGTAGGGCGGCCTCACCGCCATACATCATTTTGCGAAGGTTGTTGAGGGCATAGCGCATCCGGCCGAGTGCGGTATTGATGCTGACCTCGGTAACCGCAGCAATCTCCTTGAAACTCATATCGCCATAATGACGCATGATAAGCACCTCTTTTTGATCGTCGGGCAAGCGCTGGATCATACGCCTCAGATCGCGATGGGTCTGCTCCCGAATCATCCTTGCTTCCGCACTTTCGTCCGAAAATTGCAGCACATCGAAAATATCGAAACCTTCGCTGTTTACGATCACCGGTGTTCGCCGTTCTTTCCGGTAATAATCAATAACGAGGTTATGGGCGATCCGCATCACCCAAGGCAGGAATTTGCCTTCTTCATTATAGCGGCCACTGCGCAGGGTATTGATTACCTTTATAAAGGTATCTTGGAAAATATCCTCCGCTAGACTTTCGTCTTTTACCAATAAATAAATGGATGTATATAGTTTGGCCTTGTATCGGTCAATCAAAATCTCGAGCCCTGCTTCCTTACCCGCCACATACATACGGATGAGCTCCCGGTCGGTTCGTTGTTCAAGCTTCATAATACGCTACTCCCGCTTTTTACTATTTTCAACAAATAAGTAATCTCTTTCTTGTAGTCGTATTTCCTATAGTAGCTCTTTTAATAAGTGTGTAACCTCGTCAAAAAAAAGGAAAATTTTCAGCATTTCAAAGCTTTTGTTCGAATTTCGCTTTTTTCTAACGGTTCTTGCATTCCCGTGTAACAAAAAGGGCCTTGTCCGCCATTTCGCGGAACAAGGCCTTTTCTATGTAACGCCGGATATCTATTTATACAACGGATATTCTGCCATCAAGGCCTTTACCTTGTTATGTATCTTGTCCAATGCTGTATCATCGTCGTGTTTCAACAATGCCACATCAATCATCTCGGCAATCTCCAGCATCTGGTCTTCTTGAAGGCCCCGTGTCGTAATCGCCGCCGTGCCGAGCCGTATACCCGACGTAACGAACGGTGACCTATCGTCAAACGGCACCATGTTCTTGTTGATGGTAATTCCGGCCTTGCCCAGCGCCGCTTCAGCCGCCTTGCCACTGATCCCTTTGTTGCGGAGATCGATAAGCATCAGATGGTTTTCCGTTCCGCCCGATATGATGTTGTAATCTTTATTCACAAACGCTTGTGCCAGCGTCGCTGCATTTTTCTTCACCTGGATGATATATTCCATGTAGTCTTCACTCAGCGCTTCGCCAAACGCGATTGCTTTGGCCGCAATGATATGCTCCAACGGCCCGCCTTGTGTACCTGGGAAAACGGCTAGATCAAGCAGCGAGGTAATGCTCCGGATTTCACCTTTCGGCGTTTTGATACCCCATGGGTTCTCGAAGTCCTTGCCAACCATGATAAGGCCGCCCCGTGGGCCCCGCAACGTTTTGTGGGTGGTGGTGGTCACCACGTGGCAATGCGGCAGCGGATCGCCGAGTAACCCACGGGCAATGAGGCCTGCCGGATGCGATATATCGGCCACCACCAATGCCCCGATCTCGTCGGCCACCTTGCGGATAAAAGCATAGTCCCAATCGCGGGAATACGCCGAAGCCCCGCAGATGATTACCTTGGGTTTTTCTTGCAATGCCACCTCTTCCAACTGCTTGTAATCAATCAGGCCGGTCTCCCTATCCACGCCATAAAACAACGGTTGGTATAATTTCCCAGAGAAGTTAACCGGTGAGCCGTGGGTAAGGTGCCCACCATGCGAGAGGTCGAAACCCAGGATCTTATCGCCGGGTTGCAACAGCGCCAGAAATACGGCGGCGTTGGCCTGCGCACCGGAGTGGGGCTGTACATTCACCCATTCGGCATTGAAGAGCTGCTTAGCCCGCTCGATAGCAATCGTCTCCACTTCGTCAACGACCTCGCAACCACCATAGTAGCGTTTACCCGGTAAGCCTTCGGCATATTTATTGGTCAACACCGAGCCCGCGGCTTCCATTACTTGCCGGCTCACGAAGTTTTCTGATGCAATGAGTTCGATGCCTTCTTCTTGGCGCTTGAGCTCTTGGTTGATTAACTTAAATATGGTTTCGTCCCTTCTCATTGTGGTACAAAGAATTGAATGTTAAAAAGTTGCGCAAAGATATAAACTTGAACGCAATATTCAACCCACCAACTGATTTTTGATGCTTTTTAGTGCCGAATCATATGGGTTTTCATCCAACGCGGCGATATGGGCCAACAGCACGGTACTGAGTTCCTTGGCGGTGGCACCGGCAGGTAGCCCGGCACCCGCATTGCGGATAAGGGCTATGGTATTGTCCTTTACCCGCTCGGTAACGGACCAAGCCGAATCACTCACATATAGCTGCTGTGTGATGTTATGTTGGTACTCTGCGCGGATCTCTTCGATCAGGAGGCGCTCAAACGCCGCCGCGTCCAAATCGGGACGGTACAACCGTACAGCAGCATGGACAGGGTTTATCCGCTCGACCAGCAGCACTAACCTTTCATATGCCTGTAACCGCAAGGATCGCACATCCCTTGTTGCCGCTTGTCTCGCCTCCATGGTCTTAAGTCTGAAAGCATGGCTGTTGTATTTTGCCCAAAACATCCAATTGGCTGCGGCAGCCACGACACATCCTGCCAATATATACTTGAAAAGATCAAGAGAAAAAGAAGCAATATCCATCTATTCCGTTTGTTGGTGGAACGTAAAAATCCCCATTACCGTGCAAAAGTGGCGATTATTTATGTATTTTTGCATGGGTTGAACGAATTTAATCACCAAGAAGATGAGCATAGCAACACAATTACCTACCGCACCACTGACATTGACCCCCGGCGCTGTTCAGGAACTCAAGAAGCTGAAGGAACAACAAGAGATATCGGAAGATTTCGGCCTGCGTGTGGGCGTTGAAGGCGGTGGGTGCGCTGGCATGAACTATATTTTGGGGTTTGACCAGAAAAAAGACGGGGACTCCGAATATGAAATCGAGGGGATACGTGTGTTTATGAACAAAGCGCATGGACTGTACTTGGCCGGGATGGAAATTGATTTCAAAAACGGCTTGGATGCCCGTGGGTTTATATTCAACAACCCCAACGCCGAAAGCACATGTGGCTGCGGATCGTCCTTCTCGGCGTAACACACGAGTCTATTTTCCTGTACTTTACGTTATAAACCGCACACATAAAAGGCCATAGCCTTATTTTTTCTACTTACGGCATACCTTTTCCATAGGGCAGGCTTACCGTGCCCTTACCACTCCGCTACCTTTTATTTACCCATGCTTTACCATTTCCTTACTTCTCGCTTACCATTTCCTTACCTATTCCTTACTTATTCCTTACTTATTCCTTACCACATAAGTAAAGAAGGGGTATGGAAAGTGTAAGCGAAGGGTAGCCTTTCCTTTTTCCTTTCGTACTTATTCCTTATCTTTGCATCCTCATTTTCGAACACAAACAATTGATGTACAAGGAATACAAGCAGCTGGATTTATCAAAAATCGGCAAAGAAATACTGACTTACTGGCAACGGGAAAATATCTTCGAAAAAAGTGTCACTTCCCGTCCGGCAAGCAGGCCTTATACGTTTTACGAGGGCCCTCCCTCCGCCAACGGGATGCCCGGCATCCATCACGTGATGGCGCGTGCCATTAAGGATATATTCTGCCGCTATAAAACACTGAAAGGCTACCAGGTAAAGCGCAAAGGCGGCTGGGACACGCATGGCCTGCCCATTGAACTGGCTGTCGAAAAAACACTTGGCATTACCAAAGAGGATATCGGCAAGACGATTTCCGTGGCCGACTACAACGCTGCCTGCCGTCGGGAAGTAATGAAATACACGGATGTATGGAACGACCTTACCGAAAAAATGGGGTATTGGGTAGACCTCGAGAACCCGTACATCACCTATGAGAATGAATATATCGAGACCCTGTGGTGGATATTGAAAGAACTATATAATAAAGGGCTGCTGTATAAAGGATATACCATCCAACCTTACTCGCCAGCGGCCGGTACCGGACTGAGTTCGCATGAGCTCAATCAGCCGGGCACATACAAGCCGCTAAAAGACACCACCATCGTTGCTGAATTCCGGATCAAAAAGAACCAGGTACACGCCGCCATGGCAACGCTTTTTGAAGAGGAAAACGAAGACACAGCCTTTATCGCATGGACAACTACGCCGTGGACACTGCCGGCTAACAGTGCGTTGGTCGTGGGTAAAGATATACGCTATGTAAAAATCCGTACGTTCAACCCCTATACGTTTGAACCGGTAAGCGTGGTGTTGGCCAAAGACCTCGTGGGCCGTTTTTTCAAACCCGAAGGCCAACAAATCCCTTTGAAAGACTACCACCGTAACGATAAGGTCATCCCCTGGGAAGTCCGGGCGGAGTTTTCCGGAGCGGAACTGGTTAACCTCAAATACCACCAGCTGCTACCTTACGTCACCAACGAAGAGTTGGAACAAAACGCCTTCCGCGTCATTTCCGGCGATTTCGTTACCACCGAAGACGGTACCGGTATCGTGCACTCATCGGCGACATTCGGGGCAGACGACTTTCGTGTCAGCAAGGAAAACGACATTCCGGGTGTATTCGTTAAAGACGAAAACGGAAAGGATGTCCCCATCGTAGACAGACGGGGTAAGTTCGTTGAGGAAATAGGCGAATTCGGCGGCAGGTTTGTGAAAGAAGAATTCTACAGTGACGAGGAACGGGCGGCAGACGGGTTCAAACCTACCGATGTGCTTATCGCCATCAAATTGAAAGAAGAAAACAAGGCTTTTGAGGTAAAGAAATACGAACACAGCTACCCCCATTGCTGGCGCACGGACAAACCGGTGTTGTACTATCCGTTAGACAGCTGGTTCATCCGCACAACGGCCGTGAAAGACGAGTTGGTGGCCCTCAATAAAACCATTAACTGGAAACCGGAATCGACTGGAACGGGTCGCTTCGGCAATTGGCTGGAGAACTTGGTCGACTGGAACCTTTCACGCTCTCGCTACTGGGGCACGCCCCTACCCATTTGGCGCAGCGAGAACGAAAATGAGGCGATATGCATTGGCTCCATAGCGGAGTTGAAAGCATGGATCGAACAGAGTTTGGCTTCGGACGTACTCCATGAGCGAGAGAAAGATACGCTGAGGGAATACCTGGGTAGGTTCGGCACCGATCAATTGGATTTACACCGCCCGTACGTTGATGAACTGGTACTCGTATCTGAAACCGGCCAGAAACTTTACCGCGAACCCGACCTCATCGACGTGTGGTTTGATAGTGGCGCCATGCCTTTTGCCCAATGGGGGTTAGACCAGGGAAAATTGGCTGCTGGTGACAAAACACCGTTCAACCCTGGATTCGACGGGGCCTATCCTGCCGACTTCATTGCCGAAGGGGTGGACCAGACGCGTGGGTGGTTTTTTACGCTCCACGCCATATCCACCATGCTCCGGCATTCGGTCGCTTTCAAGAATGTGGTTTCCAACGGATTGGTATTGGATAAAAATGGCAATAAGATGTCGAAGCGGCACGGTAATGCCGTGGACCCTTTCCGTACCATCGAGACCTATAGCGCCGACGCCACGCGCTGGTACATGATCAGCAATGCTGCACCTTGGGACAACCTGAAGTTCAATGCCGAAGGACTCGATGAAGTACGCCGGAAATTTTTCGGCACTTTGTATAATACGTATGCGTTCTTTGCCTTATATGCCAATATCGACAAATTCGAATACAAAGAGCCCGACTTGGCGATTGACCAACGCCCGGAGATCGACCGTTGGATCATATCGCTCCTTAACACGCTAACACGCGAAGTAGACGGCAATTACGCTGATTTCGAACCGACGAAGGCGGCTCGAGCTATCCAGGCATTTGTAGATGAACACCTCAGCAACTGGTATGTGCGGCTCTGCCGCAGACGCTTCTGGAAAGGTGACTATACCGAGGACAAGATATCGGCTTACCAAACCCTATATACCTGTCTCTGTACCATTGCTAAACTGATGTCGCCCATCGCACCGTTTTTCAGCGACAGGCTTTACCTCGACTTGAACAGCGTAACGGGGAAAGAAGTGGCCGAATCGGTGCACTTGGCCGATTTCCCCGCTTATCAGGCGGAGCTGGTCGACAGTGAGTTGGAAGAACGGATGGCGCTCGCGCAAGACATCTCCTCACTCACCTTATCTTTACGTAAGAAAACGGGCATCAACGTGCGCCAACCCTTGCAGAAAATCCTGCTTCCCGTATTGAACGATAGGTTCCAACAGCAAGTGGATCAAGTGGCGGCACTCATCCTTTCTGAAACAAACATCAAGGAAATCGAGTTCATCGCCGACACGTCGGGTTTGGTCAAGAAAAAGATAAAGCCCAATTTCAAGGTCCTGGGACCCAAAGTTGGCAAGGACATGAAAACGGTAGCCGCGGCGATCCAGGCATTTACTGCCGAGGAAATCGCAAAACTTGAAGACGAAGGTACGATCACCCTCGCCAACACGCCCTACACCATCCAGTTGGCCGATGTAGACATCATTGCCGAAGATGTTTCCGGTTGGCAGGTCGCCAACCTCGGTCGGCTTACCGTGGCGTTGGATATCAGCATTACGCCAGCCCTGAAAAAGGAAGGTATTTCACGCGAACTCATTAACCGTATCCAAAACCTGCGGAAGGAACGCGGATTGGAAGTAACCGACCGAATAAAAGTAAGCTTAAGCGACGTTCCCGACATTACGGAAGCCGCAACAGGTAATTTATCTTATATTCGCACCGAGATATTGGCAGACTCTTTGATATTTGAGGGTAACCTTATTACCGGTGATACGATAGAGATTGCGGAAAAGGAATTGAATGTATTAATCGAAAAAGTTTAAAATTATGGCAAATAGCAACGAAAAGACACGTTATAGCGATGCGGAACTGCAAGAATTCAAGGAGATCATCCTCGAAAAACTACGCGTTGCCAAAGAAGAGCTTTCGGCCTTGACCAAGACACTGAACAGCAGTAATGGCAATGGTACTGACGATACGGCAGGCACATTCAAAACGTTGGAAGATGGTTCTGCAACCCTGGAAAAAGAGCAGACCAACCAATTGGCAGCA
This sequence comes from Parapedobacter sp., assembly GCF_053550995.1. NCBI lineage: Bacteria > Pseudomonadati > Bacteroidota > Sphingobacteriia > Sphingobacteriales > Sphingobacteriaceae > Parapedobacter > Parapedobacter sp. The sequence continues at coordinate 26,149 of NZ_JBMQOC010000063.1, read as the reverse complement.
CGCCAAAAGAAATTTATCGATAATCTGGAGGCCGCATTGGTTCGCATCGAGAACAAAACATACGGTATTTGCCGCGAGACCGGCAAGCTAATTCAAAAAGAACGCCTCCGTGCCGTACCCCACACGACGCTGAGCATGGAAGCAAAACTGAAACAATACTAAATAGCTTCCGGCGTATACGATGAAAGGCTATACCAAACCTTTGATATTGATTGCCTCGGTACTCTTGGTAGATCAGCTTTCCAAATTCTGGATTAAACTGAACATGACCCTGGGGCAGGAATATAAGATTCTCGGCGATTGGTTCATCATCCATTTTACCGAGAATAACGGCATGGCGTTCGGACTGGAGTTTGGGGGTGAAGCCGGCAAGCTCGCACTGTCGCTTTTCCGAATCGCCGCTGTGATCGGCATCGCATACGGCTTGCATTACATGGTCAGGAAAAAGTACCACCGTGGCTTTATTCTCAATGTAGCGTTGATTTTTGCCGGCGCAATGGGCAACATCATTGATTCTACCTTTTATGGCCTCATCTTCAGTGAGAGCACGTGGTTCGAAAAAGCCAGCCTGTTCCCAGCGGCAGGTGGTTATTCAAGTTTGCTCCATGGCAAAGTGGTAGATATGCTGTATTTCCCCATCATCAAGGGCGATTTCCCAGCTTGGTTTCCCATTTGGGGCGGTGAGGATTTTCTGTTTTTTAGGCCGGTATTCAATATTGCCGACTCGGCCATCACCGTTGGTGTCGCGCTTATCCTGATTTATCAAAAGCGTTACTTTAAGGAAGAGGTGATAGACCCCGAGAGCTACAACAGCGAAATCATCGAAGATTAATACGTAGTAACATCATAAAAAAAGCGGCAAAAAGCCGCTTTTTCTTTTCTATTTTTTCTTTTCTACACATCGTATGTCGTGGACGATGTTTCGCCCCCCCTGCCCGTCCAGTTCGTGTGGAAAAACTCACCGCGGGGTTTATCGAGCCGCTCATAGGTATGGGCGCCAAAATAATCACGTTGCGCCTGCAATAGATTCGCGGGCAGGCGTTCGCAACGGTACCCATCGTAATAAATCAATCCAGCACTTAGGCAAGGTACCGGTATACCGTTCGTAATGGCCGTGGCCACTACCTTCCGCCAGCCGCCCTGCGCGGCTTGTATCTTGTCTTTGAAAAAGTCGTCCAGGATCAGGTTCTGCAGATCGGGGTTCTTATCGAATGCCTCTTTGATCTTACCCAGAAATGCCGACCGGATAATACAACCTTCGCGCCACATGAGGGCAATACTGCCGTAATTCAGCTTCCAACCATACTCTTTGGCAGCTACCGCCATCATTTGGTAGCCCTGCGCATAAGAAATCACCTTTGCAGCATATAGGGCGTCGCGCAAATCACTGATAAATGCCTGCCGATCGCCCGCAAACGACGGCGTTGGCCCCTGCAATACTTTCGACGCCGCTACACGTTCCTCTTTCAATGCCGAAAGGCAACGCGCGAATACGGATTCCGCAATCAGCGTAAGGGGCACGCCTAGATCAAGGGCTACCGTGCCGGTCCATTTACCTGTGCCTTTCTGCCCAGCAGTATCCAGGATTTTATCCACCAATGGGAGCCCATCTTCATCTTTGAATGCAAGGATATCGCGGGTAATTTCAATCAGGTAACTATCCAGTTCGCCCTCGTTCCATTCTTTAAATACCTCATGCATCTCGCCGGCGGTCATACCCAGCACATCTTTCATGATGTGGTACGTCTCGTTGATTAACTGCATGTCGCCATATTCGATGCCGTTGTGCACCATCTTTACGAAGTGGCCTGCCCCCCCGTCTCCTACCCAATCACAGCACGGGGTGCCGTCTGCCACTTTCGCAGCAATCGATTGGAAGATCGGCTGAATCGCGGGCCAAGCAGCTTTCGAGCCACCCGGCATGATGGATGGCCCCAATAATGCCCCTTCCTCACCACCGGACACGCCGGTACCCACATACAACAGCCCTTTGCTTTCCACATATTGTACACGCCGTTCGGTGTCGGGGAAATGGGAGTTGCCACCATCGATAATGATGTCGCCCGGTTCCAGGTGCGGAATCAATAACTCGATGAAGTCGTCTACAGGCTTGCCCGCTTTCACCATCAACATGACTTTACGCGGGGTTTTCAACGAGCCGATCAGGTCTTCGATAGAAGTCGCGCCGTAGATGTTTTTCCCTTTAGCCCTACCGTTCACAAAACGTTCTACCTTATCCACGGTGCGGTTGTAAGCCGACACGTGGAATCCTTTGCTCTCCATGTTGAGAATGAGGTTTTCACCCATCACGGCGATGCCGATAACGCCTATATCCGATTTCTCTTGCATATCTTATTCCTTTTTTGTTCCCAAAGTTATACTTTCACCTGCAGGAAAAAAACAAAAAGGGAAAAATGTTGTTCATACCTTATAAAAACAGCGAACGAAATAATAACAGCGAACGAAAAGCTCAACAGAAAGGAAATGAAGATGAACACGAAAAACAGCATTGTAACATACGCATTGGTAGGACTTGCCGCCGGTACGGTAGCTTGGTTGTTATTGGGCACCAAAGAAGGGCGTAGGCAAATGGACCGCGCAAGTGATGGTATACGTGAACTCAGCAAGTCCATCCGGAAAACGACGAAAGAGGGTATCCGTAAGGCCTCGGAAATAGCCAATCGTGCCACGGACGAAATAGATACCCTTCGCTCACAGGCCAAAAGCAAAGGTCGGGCTGCGGTTAAAAAAGCCGACCAAGTAGCAAAGAGCGGTTTAAATAAAGCACGCCGTACCGTGGAAGCGGCCCAGCGGAAAGCCGAAGAAGAAATATAAATAATAGGCATACCCTAGCCGCAATTGCGTACGAGGTCGTATCTTTGCGGCCATGCAGACATTCAAGGCGGTAAGGTCTCTCATCCGGAAGGACATCGTGTTGGAATGGCGGTCCAAGTACGCCATCAACGGCATCGTCCTCTATGTAGTGTCTACGGTTTTTGTATGCTACCAAGCATTTAAGTCCGTGGACCCCACCACTTGGAATGCCTTGTTCTGGATTATCTTATTGTTTGCCTCGGTCAATGCCATCAATAAAAGCTTTGTACAGGAAAGCCAGGGGCGGCAGTTGTATTATTATACGATTGCCAGCGCCCGGGCAGTAATCATTTCAAAGATCATCTACAACATGCTTATCATGCTATTGCTGTCTGCAATAGCCTACTTGGTCTATTCCATCATCTTTCGTAATCCCCTCGGAGACCCCATCCTCTACGTCGCGGTGGTAGCCCTCGGCGCCATCGGCTTTGCCGGTGTATTCACTATGGTAGCCGCCATCAGCGCCAAGGCAGGCAATAATAGCACACTCATGGCCGTCCTCAGTTTCCCTATTATCATCCCCATGCTGCTCGTGTTGATAAAAGTTTCTAAAAATGCCCTGGATGGATTGGATCGCAGCGCCAGCTACGACGAGCTCATCGTACTCGTGGCAATCAACATCATTACGGTTGGCATTTCTTTGCTGTTATTTCCGTACCTTTGGAGAGACTGAATCGGAAAAAAGAACAATCAAGACATGAAAAAATATTGGTGGAAAGTCCTTGCTGTTTTATTGTTGCTGTATAGTATTATCATGGGGTTGCTGGGGCACGTACCCGCGTTGCCCATTGTAAATGAAACCATCCGCAACGTGTATTTCCATGTGCCCATGTGGTTTACAATGTTCACGCTCTATACCATATCGGTGGTCTATAGCATCAAGTACTTATCTTCCGCCAACCCCCGGCACGATCTAGTAGCTGTCGAGAGCGTTAACGTAGGCATCATATTCTGTATATTCGGCCTACTCACCGGGATGTTATGGGCCAATTTCACTTGGGGGGCACCGTGGCCCAATGACCCCAAACTAAACGGATCGGCCATTGGCACATTGATGTACCTGGCCTACCTGGTGTTACGCAACGCCCTGGAAGAAGAGCAAAAGCGGGCCCGCATATCCGCCATATACAACATCTTTGCATTTCCGATCATGATCGTGCTCATGTATATACTGCCCAAAACCACCGATTCCCTCCACCCTGGTGCCGGCGGGAATTCGGGGTTCGGTGAATTCGACCTCGATGGTTCGATGAAAGCCGTGTTATACCCGGGTGCCATTGGCTGGATACTTATCGGAGTGTGGTTGATGACGCTGCGTTACCGCATGCGCAGAATGGAATATCAAAACCTTACGGCAACACCGTAAACATTGGTATAATGTCAATTATAAATCGATTAAACGACAAATTTTAACAACGTTTATCACAAAACGATATGAAAAAGACAATTCTTTCTTTGCTATTAGTTATCAGTGGGTTAATGTGTAGTTTTGCCCAATCAAGTACCGGGGTCGAAATGGCTACGGGTTTGCGCAGTTCGGGCAAGATTTATGTGGTAGTGGCCGTTTTGGTCGTGCTTTTTACGGGGCTGGCTATTTACCTATTTACCATCGACAGGAAGCTGTCGCGGCTAGAGAAGCAACAAGAGCGGTAATCCGCTATTCACTTTCGTGCTTGGCTGCGTGGTTTCACCCGGTAATGCCATCCCCACCCCCCGGGAAATGCATACGGCAATGAATAAAGTCACCAAGAATATCAATAAATAAACATTGTTATGGCTAAATCAATAGCAGAAAAAGCACAAGAACCCCATTTTTTCGATGACGTATCCGCGTTTTTTGATCATGCGGCCCAATTTACCAAGCACCCACAGGGGTTATTGAACCAGATCAAGGTATGTAACAGCGTTTACCGATTCAGCTTCCCTTTCCGTCGGGGCGATAACCTTGAGGTCATCAATGCCTGGCGGGTAGAGCACTCCCAGCATATGTCGCCCACCAAAGGTGGTATCCGGTACAGCGATATGGTCAATGAAGATGAAGTGATGGCACTTGCTGCACTGATGACCTACAAATGTGCCATCGTGAATGTTCCATTCGGTGGAGCCAAAGGTGGCATAGCCATCAACCCGAAAAACTATTCCGTTGGGGAGCTTGAAAATATTACCCGGCGATATACGGTCGAACTGATCAAGAAGAATTTTATCGGTCCGGCCATCGATGTTCCCGCCCCCGATTACGGCACAGGCGAACGGGAAATGAGCTGGATTGCCGACACTTATACCACCATGAACCCCGGCCAATTGGATTCTTTCGGTTGCGTAACAGGAAAGCCCTTATCGCTGCACGGTATCAGCGGCCGGAAGGCTGCAACCGGACGCGGCGTCGCCATTGCCATCCGGGAGTGCGTGGATGTTGCCGAAGACATGAAGACTATTGGGCTCACACCGGGTATCGCCGGAAAGCGGGTCATCGTGCAAGGGCTCGGTAATGTTGGCTATAATGCGGCCAAAGTACTCCTCGAATTCGGTGCCATCATCGTGGGCGTATGCGAATACGATGGCGCACTTTACAACGCTGATGGGTTAGACCCTGACGCCATCTTGGAGCACCGTAAAAATACGGGTTCTATACTCGGTTACAAAAAGGCTGCGCAGTCGTTTAAAACACCTTCCGAGGGCCTAGAGCAGCCTTGCGATATTCTAGTACCGGCAGCGCTGGAAAACCAGATTACGGAAGAAAATATCGGCCGCATCCAAGCTAAGATCATTGCTGAGGGCGCAAATGGTCCCACCACGCCGGGAGCCGCCGCCGCATTCGTCGAGCGGAAAGGCATTATCATTCCCGACATGTATTGCAATGCGGGTGGCGTAACGGTATCTTATTTCGAGTGGTTGAAAAACTTGTCGCACGTTTCTTTCGGCCGCATGGACAAACGATACGAAGAAATGGCCAACCAGAACCTGATCAATACCGTGGAAACCATGACCGGCAAATCGCTTACGGCTGCCGAACGCATGACCATCGTAAAAGGTGCCGATGAACTCGAATTGGTCAATTCGGGCTTGGAAGACACGATGATCAGAGCCTATCACGAAATCCGGGAAATTCGGAATTCCGACAAAGCCATCGACACCCTTCGTACCGCTGCGTTGGTAGGGGCGATCAACAAAATAGCTGTTTCTTACCAAAATCTAGGCATCTGGCCTTAATTTTCCTCCCATCGGCCTGCCACCCCGAATTCGGGATAGCAGGCCGATGGGTTTCCTCTTCCCGCACCATCTTGAACAAAATAATTTTAGGTTTTTTAGAAGAAAGCATCTATTTTTATATACTTGTAGCTAATACTATAGGAAAACAACTAAATTAATACAAGGGCCATGATTGGCGAACAGCATTATTCGGAAGTGTTCCAAGCGCTACCTACCCCATGCTTGGTATTGCTGCCTGATGCTCCCTTCTTTACCGTCATCAACGTTAGCGACGCCTATCTGAAGATAACCCATACCCGGCGCGACGATATGGTTGGGAAAGGTTTCTTTGAAATTTTCCCCACCAATCCGTACCGAAATGAGTCGATCTGGCGGAATGTTTTTGACGAAGTCATCCAAACCAAAAAAGCCAGCAAAGCGGCACCCCAAAAATATGCCTTCCCAACCGCTGACAATCCATTACGACTCGATGTGATGTACCTCGAAGTCGTCAACACCCCGGTTTTGGACGAACAAGGGGAAATTAAATTCATCATCCGGTCAATGACCGACGTAACCGATAGCGTCCATGATGAAAAATTCTTCGAAGAGACACAACGCACCGCGCGTATTGGTAGCTGGGAAGTCAATATGGCGCATCAAACGGTCATGTGGTCCGAGGGGTTACGGGACATTTACGAAGTAGGGCAAGGTTTTGAGCCGGGATTCAGGGTACTCGATGAGTTTTACCCCGACCCGCATGCGAGGCGCACTTTCGAAGATGCCTTTATGAAAGCAACGAAAGACAGTACGGTGTTCCGCCTCATGCTGCCTATGGTCACTGCTAAGGGTAATGAACGCTGGTTGTCTATCGTCGGTAAATCGGATTTAGTAGGTGGCTCATGCGTCCGTATTTACGGTATCGCCCAGGATATCACCGACAGCAAACGCCTTACTGATTTGGACGAATTGGAAAAGCGGATACTGGAGATGAGTGCACACTCCGAGACGCCGCTGACGACTGTCCTATCCGAATATGTCCTCGGTATTGAAGCGCTTTATCGGGGCATGCATTGCTCGATATTGAAGGTTCAAGGCAATCGTTTGGTCCACTGGGTCGCACCGTCTTTGCCCGAGTCTTATAACGCCATGATTCACGACATTCCCATCCGTGATCATGTGGGCTCGTGCGGTACAGCTGCTTATCGAAAAGAACGCATCATTGTCAGTGACATTTCCACGGACCCAAAATGGGCCGATATCAAGGTCGCGGCGCTTGAACACGATCTCAAGGCGTGTTGGTCCCAACCCGTCATTGATTCGCAAGGCGAAGCAATGGCCGTGCTGGGTATTTATTACAAACAAGTAAAATTCCCCAACCCCGACGAACTCCTCATCATTGACCGGATGAGTGCGTTGCTCCATATCATTATCGAAAATCGCCGAAACGCCGATCGGGCCCGCAACGTTACAAGCATGATGGCCCAAGGGCAGGAACTCGCACGCTTCGGCAATTGGCAATCGGACCTGGAAACGAACCAGCACACGTGGTCACCGGTGCTGTGTGAAATATACGGAGTCGACCCGACAGCATTTGCTCCCAGTTACGACAATTATTTGGCTTTGGTACATCCCGAAGACCGGCAACGGATTGAACAATTGGTTAAGCAAATCTTCGAGACCCATGAAGACACGGTATTCGAGGAACGGATTATCCGGCCCGATGGTGATATCCGCCATTTACGGTCATGGGCGCGATTGGTACTGAACGATAATCGGGAACCGGTAAAATTGATCGGGGCCTGCTTGGATGTTACGGAGACCAAACAAGCCGAATTGCAATTGAAACAATTGCATGCCCAACTGGAGAAACACCTTAATGAGGTAGCACAATCTGAACAAAAATACAGCGATCTTTTCCACCTTAGCCCACAACCCATGTGGGTGTATGACCTGGAGACTTACGATTTCCTTGACGTCAACACCGCAGCGATTAACCATTATGGGTATACGCGCGAAGAGTTCCTATCGATGACCGTTATCGATATCAGGCCGCCGGAAGAAATACCCAAATTGAAAGCAGCCGTTGCACAATCAAAGGGATATAATAAATTATTTTTTCAGGGCACGTTCAAGCACCGCAAAAAAAACGGAGAAATCATTCAGGTCGATATCCAGAGCAACATCATACAGTTTCACGGGCGAAAAGCCGAGCTTGTTTTAGCGAATGATATCACCTTAAAACTTTACTACGTCGAAGCGATCGAAACGCAAAACAAAAAACTACAGGAAATCGCTTGGATGCAGTCGCATATGGTGCGGGCACCGCTTGCACGGATTATGGGTTTGGTCGATCTTATCCAAATGGGGCCATCACCCGGCGTCGACCAGCATCAGTTACTTCGTGCCATCTACGAGTCTGCGACGGAATTGGACGATGTATTGGGAGACATCACGGAAAAAGCAGAGCAAGTCAACCTTACTTAGCAATCAACCTATGGAACTACGTGTCCTGGTCGTCGACGATGACGAAATCTTCAACTTAATGGCCGATATCATGTTGCGCAACCTGCGTATCACAACACGACCGCGATGTTTCACCAACGGGCAGGAAGCCATAACGTACATCAACGAACATAACGAACCGGATGTTTGCTACCTTCTTTTCCTGGACATCAATATGCCCACCATGAGTGGCTGGGAAGTGCTTGATCAACTACAGCGGTTACCTAACCATCATCACATCCATGTTGTCATCGTCACCTCATCGATTGATCGGGCCGACGAGAAAACGGCAGCGGCATTCGAACTCGTGATTGATTACATGATCAAGCCGTTGAAAAGGGAGAAGCTCGAAATGCTTAAACAACATAAAAAAATGGCACCTTTCTTTTCCTAACAGCCCGGCCCCATTACGGATCGGATTATCGCACGGCTTGCCAAAGGATTTCTACCGGATGGTAGGCCCTTCGGTTTGCCCCATCTTTGATTTGATGCCGGCAGCTGGTGCCCGGCGCAGCCACCCATTCTTCTTGCGGCATATTCCGAACGGCAGGTAACAACACCAATTCTCCCACTTTCATCGATACCTCAAAGTGTTCTTTCTCGTACCCGAAAGAACCTGCCATACCGCAGCAACCCGAAGGGATCACGGTTACTTCATGTCCTTTCGGAAAGGCCAATATTTTCGAGGTATATTCCACCAGGTGGAATGCCTTTTGGTAGCAGTGCCCATGGAGTTTTATTTTTCGTGGGTTGTCTGAAAACAACGCCGGATCGATGTTGCCTGCATCCATTTCCCGCGCTAAAAATTCATCGATCAAGAGGGCGTTTTTAGCCAATTTCCGGGCATCGACCAATAGTTGTTCATCGACCAAGTCTGGATATTCATCCCTGAAAGTCAGGATGGCAGAGGGTTCGATACCAATAAGGGGCGTATCCGCCGATATCACATCTTTTAAATACCCGACATTGCCATTGGCGATGGCTTTTGCCTTCCGAACCAATCCTTTAGACAGATAGGTACGTCCGCTTTCCAGATGCTTGGTCAACCTTACCTGGTAGCCGAGTGCGGTAAGCAATCGGTAGGCAGTTTGTCCGATACCCACATCATTATATTCGGTAAACTCGTCGCAAAATAGGTAAACGGTACGTACTTCTTCTCCCTGTTGGTCTCGGTTACGCACCTGGCGCCGGATCCACTTCCGTAGGGTGGTGTTACCCACTTCGGGTAGCGACCTTTCCGTGGCAAATCCAAGTATGCGTTTTACCCATGGAGACAGCACCCTATTCTTGATGACCCAGTTATACAACCATGGCACATATGCAGCCAACTGTTGCGATTTGGTGAAGTTAGCAATTACCCGAGCGCGGAACGGCGTGCCGTTCGCATCGTAATAATGCTGCAAGAACTCCGCTTTCATCTTCGTCACATCCACGCCCGAAGGGCATTCTGTTTTGCACGCCTTGCAGCTCAGGCACAAGTCCATCACCTCTTTGATTTCCGGGTGGTCAAAACGGTTGGGTTTGGGTGATGCGGTAAGGTACTGACGCAACAAATTGGCCCGCGCACGTGTCGTATCCTTTTCCTCCCGCGTGGCCATATACGAAGGGCACATGGTGCCCCCACTTACATGTGTCTTCCGGCAATCACCCGAACCCGAGCATTTTTCCGAGAGCCTCAAAATACTCTCCTGCTTGCGGAAATCAAATACCGTATCAATCTTTACATTGCTGGTATCTTGTTCATAGCGCAGGAACTTATCCATCGGTGGTGTATCAACGATTTTATTGGCATTGAAAACACCTTGGGGGTCAAAAATCACTTTGACCTCCCTTAACAAGCCATATACTTTCTCGCCAAGCACCGCACCGATAAATTCACCACGGAGGCGGCCATCACCGTGCTCACCGCTCAAGGAACCATTATATTTCTTTACCAGTTGCGCAGTATCCGTCAGCACCGACCGGAAAGCCTGTCTCCCCGCGTCGGTTTTCAAATTAATCAGCGGTTCAACATGTATTTCCCCCGCGCCGGCATGGGCATAATACGATGCATCCAATCCGTGGTGCCGGAGTATGCGTTGCAAATCTTCGATATACGCCGGAAGGTCTTCCGGCGGCACGGCGCAATCTTCTATGAGGTTTACGGGCTGGGTATCACCCGGTAGGTTCCGTATCAGACCGAGACCTGCCTTACGCACATCCCACACGAGGTTGGTTTGTGGGCCGGTAATCAGCGGATGGGCGTAGCCGAGTCCTTCGGCCACCAATTCGGCTTTCAATGCATCGGCTTTGCGTTGCACCTCATCCGCGGTGTTGCCCCTAAACTCAACCATCAGCAACGCGGCCGGGTCACCTTCGATGAAAAACCGGTTGTATTGGTAAGTTGGGTGGCCTTTGGTAAAATCCATGATGTACTTATCCACCAATTCGGATGCTTCCGGACGGTGGCGCAGGGCCACGACGTTCGCGTGCATCGACTCGATGAGCGTGTGGCAATGGATGCAGAGCAACCCCACTTCCGCAGGCGGCAACGGAAGCAGGTTTAATTTCGCTTCCGTAAGGATACCCAGGGTCCCTTCCGATCCGGCAAACAGCCTGCAGAGATTAAACGGCTCATCCGTGTCGAGCATCATATCCAACGCATAGCCCGTATTACGCCGGGTAAGGGTAGGTTTGGGATACCCTGATCTGATGGCCTCTCGGTTGCCTGTATCCGATAACAAATCGTTCATCCGGCGGTAGATGTCGCCTTCGCGTGTGGGTAAGGTCAGTTTGTTAAACAGCGCCGCTTCATCCAATGCCGTTAACATCACTTCCGACCCATCATCCAGGAGCACCGTTGCTTCGAGCAGATGGCTACGGGTATCGCCCCACACAATGGAATGGAGGCCACATGAGTTGTTACCCACCATACCCCCTATCATAGCCCGGCTCGCTGTGGAAGTTTCTGGCCCGAACATCAAGCCATAAGGCCGTAGGTAAGCGTTGAGATCATCGCGGATGACACCCGGCTGCACACGCACCCAGCGTTCTTCTACATTGACTTCCAATATCTTATTAAAGTGTTTGGACACATCCACAACAACACCCCGCCCTACGACCTGCCCTGCCAGGGAGGTTCCGGCCGTGCGTGGAATCAATGTAACCCCATAGGTAGCTGCAAACGCAATAAGCGCCTCCAAGTCCGCTGCGTGGCAGGGAATGGCTACCGCTAGGGGAAGTTCCTGGTACACCGATGCATCCGTAGCATAGGCACGGAGCAATGCTCGGTGCTGCGCCGTTTCGTTGTAATAAAACCGGCCCTCCAAGCGACTTTCCAGTTGTTCCAGGCCTTGCATGATCCTATTTCCCTTATTCACGTGCTAAAGATACGTATCCTCTGGGTATTCAGTACGAACTAAGTTCCATGATGGTAAGGTAAACGGCAGTTTTGATAAGATTGAGTAATGTGTCTTGAATAGCGTACATCAATAGGTTCGGCGCAGCCGATCAATTATGCAGCACAGACCGGGGCGCCGTTTATAGGCAAAGGATTATCTTTGGAGGCTGTATTTAACCAATGGTGTTATCTGGGGCTTGTGAGCTCCGCAATGTTGCTATCGTCTTACGTTATGAGTTTATTAAGATTTGCTCGGATTTTTTGTTGTTCGGTCATTCTGCTTACGGTTGGTGCTCCATCGCTTTTCGGACAATATATTAAGGTGGATGAAGTCGACGGAAAGTATGTTACCAAACCCTTGGTGAAAAATGATCCGGCGTTTGCCGATTTCAACACGGTGCAGATTGCACTTATCATGACACGCGCTCCACAAGGCGCAACGATTTATTTTCCAGCGGGCCATTATCATTTCAACGGTAGTGCGATGCCCAACAGGGGTACCATCGAATCCAGCCAAACGGGTCAAATTTTCCGGGGAGATGGGGTGGGAACCACCCGCATTATCCAACACAATGCGCAGCGCGACTTTGGGTTCCGTGCTCGGTCCGATTTCAAGCGGGTGCCGGCCGCGACGCTGAGGGTACGACACAAAGGGTGCCGAGTAGAACAACTAACGATTAAATTGGCCGATCAGCTAGCCCCCAAAACCATCGCGGGTTCCGCAGCCATTTCTATTGCGCATATCGTATATTTCCCCGACCACAACGTGGGAATCATTGAGACCACGGGCGATTCGAGTACAGGAAATTTTTTATTAGACCATGTGGTTGTCACAAACGTCGATATCGGCGAAAACCATACCGGTGGCATCCTAGCCCAACGGTTTTTCGAAGTAGGTATTGATATCCAAGGATCGGGCGGACATGTCCGCGTCGCTAATGTCAATCGGCTTGATGCCCGAACAGGTATCCGACTGGACAATGGCAATCATTGCGGACAAGGTGAATATCAATTCGAATCGATCTATTCCATGGGCAATCCGTCCATTTTCACGGATGGCGTGTTTTTCGATTGGGTGGGAGGGCAAGCCCCTTCCATACACAACAGCTCGTGCTCCTTTACCAGTGGTATCTTCGCCGGACCAAAGGGCAAATATGGCGATCGGCTCAACCCTTATCCCGAAGCCATCGTTAAACGGCGACCTGAAAAGGATTGGGATTGGCTTACCATCCATGATCATTATGTGGTTGACCGGCCTGACGAAAACCAACGGCGCGAATGGTATGGCTTACCGCGGTACAGCGAAATCGTCCGTATTGGCAGCCAGCCTAGAACAGGTGGGAACGAATGGATAGTGGGCGAGGATTTCGTTATTGAGCAGATCGATACGGGTGCCTATCAGGGTGCTGTTAAAATTATCTGGAAAGGCGACAGACCGTCATCCGCTTCCGTATACTATGTCACTTATCGACAGGAAGCAGCTTATCGGGTACACGATCTGGAGTGGGGAAACGCCATTAACTTCTCTTGCCAAGAAGCTAACCAAGTAAATGGATTTGCCATTAAGTTCGATGATCAGGAAACGGGATACCTTAACCCTGACTTCCGTTTCGGTATCGGCTACAACTTCCTATTTTCGGGAAACTTCATTATTAATGGCAATATCGTGTTCAACGGGCATATAGACGACATCAATATCAGCGGCTTGACTTCCGGCGTTTGCAACATCATGCTGCGGGGAGCAGACAAGAATAGGCCTGTGAGCCGTATATCGGTAAATAACAGCACGTTTAACCACCTCGTTGTGGGGGATTATACCCATCAAATCAAAGGCACCAATAATTTTATCGATAACACCTATCAAATCCATGCCCAACCGGGTATGAAGCAAGAAGTGCTTCTTGATGAAAAGAAACTGCAGTTTGACGATTTGGACAAGGTAGAATTGTTGTATTCCCGCTAAGAATACCTACCCAAACCCTTTCACTTTCCACCCTTTTCGGTACGATCGGCGCAAGTACTGCTCCGCAACGGGATAATTGGGAAACTTCATACTGGCTGAATCCCATTCCAACAATGTGCCTGGTACCCGTATGGCAACGGTGCCTAACAAGATGGCCTCCGTCATTGGTCCGGTCTGGGCAAAATGCGATTCCGTCTGCGCCTTACCCAAACAGGCATCTACGAAATGATGATAATGGTTGCGTTCTTCCAACTGGGGGTATTGATGATCCTCGAATTTGCTTTCGGGAAGGAGTACCGGCGTTCCCTGATGCGGGATAAGCAACGCTCCTTCGGTACCAATCAACATCGCAGCCTCTTCTGGGTAATCTCCAGCTTTATACAAAGAACGGACTTCCTCCGGCGGATAGAATTCGCCGTCGAACCACTCCAATGGCAAAACATCCGAAGCCGTTTTGCTGTTGCCGGGGAACATCCACGTGATGTGGTTACCCTGCGGCCAGGTATCGCCCCTACGTTCGGTCGAATCTTTCCATGATTGTTGCACCTCGGCTACGACCGATAGGGGTGGCTTCATATCCAACCCTTTCCAAACCGCATCAAAGATATGGCAACCGATATCGCCCGACCAGCCTGTACCGAAGTCTTGCCAAGCCCGCCAGATTGCCGGGTGATAGATCCCGGGCGCATAGGGCCGCATGGGTGCCGTACCGACCCACTTATCCCAATCCAAGGTCGCGGGCGCTTCCTGAGCTTGTGCAGGCCGCGGTCCGGCGAGGCGATACCCCGCAATGCCCGACCGGTTTGAGCAGAGATAAGCATGTTTAACTTTTCCGATGGCGCCCTGCTTTATCCACTGCACAGCCGTTCGGTCGCCGATAGATGAGGCAACCTGGGTACCAAGCTGGGTAACTACCCCCGCCTTGATCGCCGCTTGGGTGAGCACCCGCACCTCGGCCACGTCATGGCACATCGGCTTTTGGCAATACACATGCTTACCGGCATCGATGGCTTCCATGGCGATGATGAAATGATTATGATCGGGCACCGTCACATTGACGGCATCCATGTTACGCTTTTCTTTTTTGAACAGCTCCCGCCAGTCGGTGTAAAGGCGGGCCCCGGGAATAAGCTCAGCAGCTTTCTTTAAATGGTTTTCATCGACATCACATAGCGCCACAATTTCGACATCGGGGTGGGACTTGAAATTCTGCAAATCATGGCCACCCATACCGCCCACACCAATGCAGGCATGCCAGAGCTTGCGGGCGGGTGGAGCGGCAAAAGCTGTATCCAAAATAAACGGTGCACTGACGGCAGCCGCGGCGGCGGTGCGGAGGAAATCTCTCCGCGATGTTGAAAGGGTATCGTTCATGGCTTATAAAAGAATTTGGCTGAAAGTCTAATCGGGAAGTATCTTCACGCGAATGTTACGGAACAGCACCTTGCTCCCCGGGTCGTGACCTTGCAACGCGAAGGTTCCGCTTGAAATGGTACGCCCCGTATGGGGTGCCGTCTTGGTATCCGGTTCGTTATACTCCAAGATAAGCTTCCCATCAATCAATATCCGAACCGTTTTGTCCTTGACGATAATATGTTGCGTATACCATTGTTTATCGACCACAGGTACCGTATCCACATGCACTACGCCGTAGATGCTGCCAGATCGCCGCCAATCGGTATGCGAAATGTTGACCTGCACCTCGTGGCCAATGGCCGGAAAACCTTTTTCCTGAAACTGCGTATGGAAATAAATACCCGAATTTGACCCCGGATAGGTCATCACCTCTAGCTTCAATTCGAAATTCTTGAAATCATGATTATTTATATCGCCGGCGTAAAATAGGTGCGACCGCATGCCATTCACCACGATAGCGCCGTCCTTAACACTAAACGTTTCGGGGTTTTCATTTACCCGCCACCCATCTAGGGTTTTGCCGTCAAAAAGGGATATCCATCCCGCTTCCACCGTCGGCCCGGGTGCCTTCACAAAGGTTGCACGACCGCCATCACCGGCGCTGGTGCCGAGGCAGAAAAACACACATACCGCTGTTAAATACAATCTGTTTATACGCATCATCATTATCTTAAATTGACTTCTTGCTGTCGGCAACCTTCACCGTGGTTAAGTTACGGATTAAAATGTACGATACGCATAAAATTTTGAAAGTAGCGATATGCTAACTTAGTGATTCGGCCATCGCCCTAAATACGGTCGCCCTTGCGAATAACTACTTCTGTCCGAGCGACCATCTCCGTAAAGATTAATTTTGCTATTAATGAAAGACCCAAACAAAGGGCACTCCCCATATGTATCGCTACGGTGGCGGTACTACCGCGAGGAGTAGGCTCCGGATCGGCTTCGGACCTCCATGCGGACAACGTTTGGATTTGATTTGTGCTGAGACTAGACTTGGATTGGCGCCGCCAGTAGAAGTCTAGACCAAGGCCAGTCGCTGTACAATCGCTGCACCGAAGCCGACCCGAAGCGAACCCCTAGCGTACCCCAACCGGATACCGGCACCATCCCGCGCAATAGCAGCGGTTATCGTCCACTTGTTTCTCCGCCTCGAATTTTGGCAGCCATATAAACGATACGGGTACAGCCACTACCGATACAAAGAATAATCCGAAAATCAGGTATGGCCCCCTACATTTCCAACTTTAGCTTTTCCACTCCCTTGGCGTCAAGCACCCGTAATGTCATCTCGTCCCCCACTTTTTCAAGTATCATCATGGTAGCACTTTGCGCGTTGTTGCCTCCTCCCACTACCACAGGGAAGTTATTGCCTACCGTGTGCTTCGGATGGTAGGCGAACCGATGGGTATGGCCATTCAGGGCGACGTCGAACGGTGCCTTTTCCAGGATGTCCCCCCATTCTTTCAAGCTTGGATTGTAACTCCCTTCGCGTAGGCCATAGATGGGTATATGGTGTACCAACACCCTTTTCTTCGCATTTTTGAAGGCGCTACTGCCCAGTTCGTCCTTCAAGAAACCTGCCTGGTCTTTCCGCAGACCTGTGAAATCATTCAAGCCATAATACACCCAATGATTGTCTTCCTTATCCTCGCCGCAATCGAGCATCACGATGCGGGTATCCCCCCAATTAAACGATCCATACGTTTTGTCACCCACGTAATCAAGCAAATCACGGAGCCCGATGGAATAGGCGTTACGGATTTCGTGATTACCCCGCATGTAGAAGATCGGAACCGTTTCCGCACCGAAATGCTCATTCATGTATGACATGGATGCAACAGCCTGCGCCTCATCTCTTGGGTCGTCGATAACGTCGCCATTCAAGATGACAAAATCATAGTCGACGTCTTCGATCAATTCCGAGAACATATCCACAAGTTCCCGGCGCTGGTGCAGGTCGTTGAAAATAAGGGCCGTGAAGTCCGTGTCGTGCGCTGAAGGCAACCGGAAGGTATAGGTCTCCGAAACAGCGGTTTCCCCGAACTCCTTGCGGTATGCTTCATAAACGGCGATTTCCCTTGAATACACGCGGTAACTATACGTTTTGCCCGGCTCCAAGTTTTCCAGGCGGAACTTGTGGTGGTAATTATTGCAAAGCATTTGCCCATCTACATAAAGCTGCAGGGTTTGGTCTAGGTTGCCATCCGTACCGTACTCGACCCAGCTGTGCACCGGCACATTCGTAAGCCATGAGATGGTCATGCCATTTCCTGTAGGGTTTTGCAGGTAGGGCGTGGTTCGGAAAATCTTATCCTTCGCAGCATGTAACCGGACCTCAGCATACAGGGGCCGATGGTCCGATGCCATTTCAGCAGCAATTACGCCCCTATTGGTCAGCCTCGACCAACCTTCCATCCCGTTATAGCCATAGATATAGTCAATGCAGGTCGTAGGGTCGGTGGCGGGGAAGGTATTTTGCTTAGGCGATGTCAGCGCGGTGAATGATTCATTCATGGCTTCCTGCACCGGTGATTCGGGCGATGCGTTCATGTCTCCCGCTAGAAAGAACGGTTTATCCAACTTCGCGGCCTCCCGTTTGATAATGGCTACGGCTTCCAGCCGATCCTCAGCGTTCAGGGAGAAATGCGTACAACCAAAATAATACGCGTCCAGTTCTACGATAAGGAGCATGCGTGCTTCTTCGCGTCCCGGAAGGGCGATCCTTTTGACGCTCAAGGGCTTTTCCTTCGAAAGCACCCCTATCCCGTATTTCCCGCCATCGAAGTCAATGGCAGCGGCATAGGAGGGAAACATCAGCGTATTCCTGGATAACACATCAAGCACATCGACCTGGTTGCTTCGGTTTGTTACGCTGTCCAGCTCCTGGATGGCAATGATGTCGGGCGCGGCCTCGTTGATCACATCGGCTACCCGTTGGTAGTCGGTGATGTCATCCATCCCACGCGCATTTCGGACGTTATACGACATCAATCGTATGGCGTTTTCCTCCTGTACCGGCAGTTCGTTCGCGAAAGACGATACAACAACAATAAGCCCTAAAAGCAGCAAGAATTTTCTTTTCATCAGGTCCATATCATTAAAACTATTCCATTACCAAGGGCGCCATAACGGTGCCGGGGTTATCAATTAGTTCAATAATACACCTTGCGATTTAAATTCGCAACCCTTCGGCGAACGCAAACGATTGTTCAATTTTCGAGGTCAGCTCTGCGGTGGGTGCGCGCTCTCTTTGGCTTTGCACGGTCGCCATCCATCGCATAGGGCAGTTGCCACATACGACCTTTGGAATCGCCAAAATACAAATAGGATTCACTCGGGTTATGGGGATCGCCGTCAGCCCAAAAATAGGCAAAAGGATCTTTTCCGTCCACTACTTTCCGTACGTAATTATGGTTCAGCTCGCTTTTCTTTGTAATCTGCTTCTTCGCCTTCCAGGTCCTACCGTCGTCTTTGCTCTCCCAGAGTATGAGTTCGCCGCCACCACCCCATTCCTGCGGCGTATTTTCGGTAGGGGCAACCACCACCCACTTATCACCTTCGATCCAAAGGCTACCGGTATCGTAATTGTGGTCAGACGTGGTTATTTCGTGATTTTCCCATTCCTTCCCCGTCCAATGGATCACCTGCCATTTCCGCAGCCCATTTTGGGGTCCGGGCTGGTGCCCGACCCCCGAAAGATACAGCGCCGCGGGATTGCCGTGCCTATCAAACGCAACGTCTTTAATATATACATTCTCTCCTTTTGAGAAGAATTCCTTGGCCAGCGTGGGATTATTCACCTCGGTTATGGGAATAGTAATCGGCGTGCCGTCCACGGTGGTCCAGGTGCGACCGAAATCGGTGGTTTGCACGTAATAGATGTTTGTCCGGCGATCTACATTGCCATTTGGGTGCCAATTATAAAAAAACACGATTTTCTTGCCCAATTGTCCACTGATTTGGTAATGGCCGGCATTTTTGTCTTCGGGCCGTCGTATCGCGACGAGCTGCTTGTCATCCGTCCATTCAACGCCATCGGCACTCGTGTTGAAATACAGCAACCTAACACCCAAGTACTTGGTAAAAAGATGCAAAAACCCCTCACCGGCCAAATATTTCGGCTGCGGGTAGGTAATCTCCCGTTCGGAGATCAGGTCAAATTTTTCGATGGCGTTCGGGGAACTGCTTTTATAGATGAACCCTGGCCTACCACGCCCCCTCCCACTTACAAACACCCAGATATAGCCGTCGGAATCCATGGCGATCGACGGGTTGTCATGCGGGTCAAAAACACCTCCTTTGTCGTGTACCACGGTGGGCTGTTCCACCGTACGTGTTTTATGGTCGTAGCTCCCGATCATACACACCAGGTAATCACCACGGGCTTTATCCGGTGCCGTGGTGAGTGGGTCGGCATCACTCACCCGGCCCTTCACGATACCGCCGTATACGAAAAACGTTTTATCCGCCTCCGGTGAATAGATGGCCAAGGGAATATGCTTGGCAGTGTAGGTGCCCAACCCGCCGGAATATTTGTCGCCATAAGCGGAGAATTGCCCCAACGTAAACCAGATGCCACGGTAGCCAGCGATTTTCTCGTTATTCAGCGAGGCATACGGCTGGGCTGTGGCCAACAGGCTGAAAAAAACGAGACCGGCCAACAAATACATGCTTCTTAACAAACCCATATTTTTCATATATTGATTAATTCACTCTTGGAAACCTACCGAGAAAACGGTCCCTTTCCCTTCGGCCGATTCCACCTCGACCGTAATCGAAAGGAACTGGGCGATGCTGCGCACTATCGATAGGCCCAACCCGAATCCGCCATCTGGGCGATTGCGTCCCATTTTGAAACGCCCAAAAATCTCCTCGCGCATCGACGCCGGGATTCCCTCGCCCGAATCCCGGATGTGTACCCAATAACGGCCCGCCGCATGAGCATCATAAACCGCTATGGTTCCCCCTCGTCGGTTATAACGGATAGCATTCCGCAGTAAATTTGAAAAAAGTTGCAGAAGCAGTTCCCTATTCATGTCGGGAATCGCCTTTTCTCGAACAATCTTATTGGAGAATATGATATCCTTTTCTTCCAATTGGTCCGCCAATTCTTCCTGTATACCATTGATAAGCTTTCCCAACTGGACGTCGTCTCCTTTGTGGAATTGTTCGTTGTCGACCCGGGCAATCAATAGCATCGACTGGACAATCCCGCTCAGCCGGTTCAACGTATGCATCATCTCCATTAGCTTCTCGGCTACCGACTCAGCTAGGTTGTCCGAAAGCATGAGGTTTTCGATCTTGGTTTTCAAAACGCTGATTGGCGTCAATAGTTCGTGTGAAGCATTGGCTGTAAATTCCCTTTCGCGGTCGAAATCTTGCCGGATTCGCTCCATCAATTGGATGAACGATTTATCCAGGATGCGAAAATCGTTCGTCGACGTATTGATCGGCTCCATATTTCCCTTGAATGGAAAACGCTGCGAGACAAGCCGGGTCTCAATGATTTGCCCCAACGGCTTCAGGATGACCCTAGAAAAGAAAAAATCGAGTATGATGGTTACGAACAGCAACCCCACGAGTACATACAATGCAATGCGACGGATAGCAAGGCTATATAGCCTGATAGTTGCCGTCGTCCGGCCGATCTCAAGCAGGTAACGTTGGTTGTCATAGCTGAAAGTGCGGCTGAGTATACGATAGTCGAGGGTGTCCGACTCGATAAGCCTTAACCCATCGGCAATCCGGTTTATATCCGCTACCTCGGGTCCGATTGGCTCCATGGAAATGTATTCCTCCTTCAGCATGGTGTAGCTACCGAAACTTTCATCATCTTGTAGGTAATACGCAAGCCCATCGTGCTCAATGGTCGTAAACACCTTAGCCTCTTGCAGCCGAAGGTAATTGTTGATGGAGGCCTGCGAAATCCAGTTGAAAATATAAGGCAACAACAACAAGAATACCGCTATAATTGCTAATTTGGATAACGTAAAATACAGCGTTAACTTGGTGTTCAGGTTCATTTCTGGGATTTGATTTTGTAGCCGATGCCGCGAATGGTCTCCAACCAGGACACATCCGCAAATTCACCGAGCTTCTTCCTGACATTCTTGATATGCACGTCGATGTAATTCGAATCGTTCTCAATTTCCGCGAAATCGCCCCAAACATGCTCATACAATTGTAACCGGCTCAACGGTCTGTCCCGATGCATCAGCAGGTAGCTGAAGATATCGAACTCTTTCCGGGAGAGCGCGACCTCAATGTCGCGGTGGCATACCAATCGTTTGGTGAGGTCCACGGTGAAATTCCCAATCGATACGGTGTCGTCAACCAACCCGAATTTCCGCCTGCTTATCGCTTGCATTCGTGCCTGTAATTCCAATAAAGAAAAGGGCTTGGGGAGGTAGTCATCCGCGCCCAACTCCAGTCCTTTGATCCGATCTTCCAGATTGCCCCGAGCGGTGAGTATGATGACAGCTGCCTCCGGATTGTACTTCTTACAGTCCTTCAAGACTTCAAGCCCATCCCTATCGGGCAATCCTAGGTCCAGAAGTACGAAATCATAGGTATTTATCCCAAGGCTCTCGCACGCCGAAGCCGCATCCCGCACATGCTCGCAGACATAATGTGTTCTTTTCAGGAACGCCTCGATCTCCATTGCGAGGCTGCGCACATCTTCGACTATTAGTACATTCATTATAATGGCACGTTAAGCGGCACGACACCCATGGCCTCACGCCGCTTCGTTTGCAAACTCAAAACTGGTAATAAAAACCGACATTGAAAAACGAGCGCGGTTTCTTGGATAGCGCTTCCACATTCGGGTCCAAAACGGACAGCTGGTATGAGGCCGAAACCGCGTAGCTGGCACGGAAATAATACACCGGTAGCGAGAGCGTATATGAAATCATCTTAAAATCTGTCGACTGTACCAAGGTCGTGTCCGGTTCATTTTGTGATTGTCCGGGCGGGGTAATGGGCAACAGGTCTACTAACCTCCCCAAGCGATGCCCTTCGGTTATATAATATTGGTAGTACCGCTGGGTACCAGCTGCGAGCTCGACTCCGGGCTCGATGGCAACTATGTCCTTCGGCGTAAACTGTCCGATCTTAACGCGCTTCGAGTTGCCCAGGGTTAAGAAATAATCTTCCTCTTTGCCAAACATATAGTCGCCGGTCAATTCGGTCTTAAATAGATGATCTACGGCGAACGACGTACTTGCGTTATCGGTATTCGCCGCTTGGAGCAGCGGCGATCCCTCAGGGAAGAACGATCGGATATAGCCAAGGTCCAACGCCACGTTTTTTCCAAGTTGGAATTCGAAGCCTGCCCCGAGTTGGGAGGCGGAAAGCGCACCGTCGATTGTCAACAGTTTATATCCGCCCGCAGTCAGGTACAAATGGAATGGCGTCCTCAGCGTCGCATTCAGCAGCACGTAAGGCAAACGCTCTTCGGCGGTTTGGCCGTAGTAACTCGCATTGGTGCTATAAATAGCAGCCATCGTCAGGGTAGTCTCTTTCTTGGTAGAATCGGTCTGGGCATGCCCATGGAGGACAATGCCGGCCATCAAGGCACAGACCAAAAGCAATTTCGTTTTCATTAGTGAGTAGATATATAAATCGTGATAGTCTACCGATCAAAGTTTTATCTTGACCCGCGGGGTGATGGTTTTTAGCTTAGGTATTTTCACCTTTACGGGCGGCTTTACCGGAACGACCGAAATCGGCTTAACCTTCCGTCGCGTCTTGGGTACCCGTTTCACGGTCTGTCGGATATCTTTCACCACCGCATCGGGCTTGACATTGCTGGATTTGACCGTTTCCAGAGGTTTTCCCTCCTTGGCCTTTGGTTCCCGGCGATGCCCTTCTTGTTCCTGTTTATCCTGCTGTTGCGCCATACGAACGGTATCCGTCACCTGCGGAACCGGAACGGGCTCGAACGCGTTGGCCGGTGCATTGCGAACGAATAGGCAAAACACCAAAGACCAAAAAGCGACAACAGTGGTACGATCCATTGCAAGTTACATAATGGATGTCAGCCAAGTCGGCTGACATCCCACAAATATACCCATTTCCGACGAATAGTATCGACTAGAGCTTTACGCCTAAACCGCCTTTAACACGTACCATGGTGGACACATTAACCGGCTTTACCTTCATGCGCATGTTTGTCTTGATGGTGGGTTTCAACTTGATGTTGGCGGCGTTTGGGGATGCCTCCAATGCTTTGATGGTGGCTATCTCGCTCACCATAGCACCTTTCGCTCCGATCAGCTCGGGAGATGTAGCTACCGTGCTAACGGCGATGCCATGTTCGGCAGCAGCGTTTAGGGGTTGGTTGTCAATAACGTCTGCTGAGACCTCATCTACGGCTTCAAGGGCTACATCCGCGGCAGACCGCACAAGCATTGCGTTCTCGGCTTCCGCTTTCCCTTTCATCTTTTGCTTCGTTTTCACACTACCCGCACCCGCTTCAGCACGTGTTTCGTTCTTTGAAGCAACTTTTACTTTCGTTGTTTTTTCCTGTGCGAAGGTGGTGAGCATCGCCACCACGGCTATCGCTGAAATGAACAGTTTTTTCATGATTCTTTCAATTTTAACTAAGACAAAGCTGCTCATGGAAAATGAAGAGAAGATGAAAATCAAAAAGAAATTGAAATATTCTTCCTTTTATATGCTCAAAATATCCCATCTTAAGATTGCGCACGGCCATATCGCGACGCCATTAGGAATTCAATCCAAATATACGACTACATTACCGGCAGGCAACCCGTACTGTCTTGGCAAAAAAAAGCCACCCGATAGGTGGCTTTTCCGTTCATGGTTTTAACTTATTTGATGATGTCGCGCAGCCCCAATGCCTTGATGATGGCACGGTAACGGGTGATGTCTTTGTGGAAAAGGTATTTCAACAAAGCCCGGCGTTTACCGACCAGCTTCTGCAATGAACGCTGGGTCGCGAAGTCTTTCCGGTTTGATTTCAGATGCTCCGTGAGGTGGGCAATCCGCTTGGTAAATAAAGCCACCTGTCCTTCCGCCGAACCGGTGTTGGTTGCACTTCCCGCAAATTCAGCGAAAATGCCTGTTTTGTACTCTTTACTTAAATACATTACTTGAATAATATTAAAGCGTAAACAATTAAATAATAAATAACGGCCGCAAAGGTACATCAATTTTAATTACAGTGCAAATGGGATTTGGTTTTTGCCTTTTGCTTTTTTGCAGTTTGCTCTTTGCTCGCTAATCCTTGCTCCTATTAGGTAAACTCAAAAAACTCCTCGATAGGCACGCCGAGCGCTCCGGCCAATACATACACTTGATAAGCCGACGGATTCACCCGGCCCTTTTCCATCCGGCTGATGGCCTGGAAATCTTTATCAATCAATGCCCCAAGCTCCATTTGGGTAAGGCCGCGGCGCTCCCTGAGCACCCGGATACGCCAGCCCAAGTGGGTTTTGAATGTTTGAATATCTATTGCCATGCGGCAAACAAGGGAAATGTTTGAAATTCACACTAAACATATTTGTTTAATAAAAACAAAACGCATATCTTTCCTTCACTACGCCTGGATACGAAGCAGACACGACGCGTCGTCATACCTTAATATAAATCTTTTTCCTATCCAATGCGTAACAAATGCTCCAGCAAACGGCTAAGAATGCCAGCGCATAGCAAAACGACCCCACCTCGGGCGGCCCCGGCGCATGCGCACAGACCTCGGTATAGAACCACCGGAGCGGTGTGGTATAACGTGTTCCACCCGAATCATCTACGCCCATCGGGATGCGAATCAGCCCAAGCAACCGTGGCAGCATCCCACTTAATACAAAAATGAACAAGGGATTCTTGCCGAAGACATCGAAGAACCGGGTCAGCCAGTTCCGCGTACCCAACACCTCGATAAACCAGATCATTGCCCCAATGGTAAACAATGCAAGTCCGCTGGTGTAAAGCACGTACGAACTTGTCCATATTTTCTTGTTGATCGGGAACTCCAATCCCCAGAACAAACCTAGCAAAGCCAGCAGCGCCGCTACGACAAACAATCCCGCAAGCATTCTATCGAGCGGTTCGGCCGACGCTTGCAGCCGGGGCCACAGCCAACTTACCTGGCCCTGGGCGCGGATATACCGCCCCGTGAGGTAACCCACTACCACTTGGACGATAGCTGGCAAGGTACTCATCAAGCCTTCAGGATCGAACGGAACGCCCTCACCCCGGTACAGATGGGCAATGCCGAGCACGTCCTTATCTACCGCCGTACCGAACCAGCCTGCCAAGCTATATGGATCGCTACCACCAAACGCCACGCATAGCAACCAATACCCCAGCAATAAGACCGCGGATACGATGATGACCCACTTTTCTTTAAGATAGTACACCACGATGGAAGCAAAACAATAGGCAAGCGCAATACGCTGCAACACACCGAAGATACGGATGCCCCGCTCGGGGTTATTGGGGTCCACCCAATGTTTGAACGCCAGCATATCCCCCTCCCACCGCACAAACGGCCACCAGTTGAGTAGCAGCCCGATACCGAAAATCAACGCTGTGCGCTTCAATATTTTCTTCCAAAATGCGGCATCGCCGCCTTCCCGCAGGCGAGGCATCACAAAAGCCATCGCGTTGCCCACGGCAAATAGGAAAAACGGGAATACCAAGTCGGTCGGTGTAACCCCGTGCCACTCCGCATGGCCCAATGGCGAGAAAAGGTGCGACCAGCTACCGGGGTTGTTCACCAGGATCATCAGGGCCACCGTAGCCCCGCGGAACACATCAAGCGAATAATAACGTTTATCCATTTTTGCTATTTT
>NZ_JBMQOC010000062.1:0-26353 GCF_053550995.1 Parapedobacter sp. | reverse complement strand
GCTGTGCCGTCGTAGACGAAGGTGCCGTCGGCAAAGGTGATGCCCGTGATTGTGGCCGGTGTGACCGTCAGCGTGGCCGTCAGCACCAGGTCGGCATAGTTTATACCGCCTCTGATGGTGGCCGTCGCCGTCTGGCTGCCCGCATCCGTACGGCTATTATCCGCGTAGCTCACCGACGTGCCCGCAGGCAGCGTGCCGCCGATAGCGAGCGACTGCGCTGTGCCGTCGTAGACGAAGGTGCCGTCGGCAAAGGTGATGCCCGTAATCGTGGCGGGGGTAACGGTCAGCGTGGCCGTCAACACCAAATTGTCGTAATTGGTACCGCCGCTGACGGTAGCCGTGGCCGTCTGGCTGCCCGCATCCGTACGGCTATTATCCGCGTAGCTCACCGAGGTACCCGCAGGCAGCGTGCCGCCGATAGCCAGCGACTGCGCTGTGCCGTCGTAGACGAAGGTGCCGTTGGCAAAGGTAATGCCCGTGATCGTGGCCGGTGTGACGGTCAGCGTAGCTGTCAGCACCAAATCTTGGTACACACCGCCACCCGAAATATTTGCGGTAACCGTTTGGCTACCGGCATCGGTGCGATCGTTATTTACATAACTTACGGAAGTGCCTGCGGGCAATGTACCGGTAATGGCGAGCGATTGCGCCGTGCCATCGTAAACAAACGAACCATCGACGAATGTAATACCCGTGATGGGAAGCAGACAGCTGCTGGAAAGCACATCGCCCGCAATCGCCCACCCGTGGTCGTCGATCAGCGACTGCCGTTCCACATCAGCACAGTATTCCAAACCGGTCGCTCCCAAGGACACGCCCGGCTGCACCGCCTGTGCCGCCCAACCGGTGAGCATTGCATCATAATGCGCGCGCGAAAGCACGGTGTTGTCAAGCATGCCCGCCATATCCGCAACCATGGCAATATCCCAACCGCTAAGGTCTTGGTCGAACACGGTTGCGTCCGTGAACATATGAGCCATATCGGTTACACTCGACACATCCCAGCTGCCGACATTTCCGTTGAAAGCCGTCGCTCCGTAAAACATGGATGCCATATCGGTTACGCTCGACACATCCCAATGGCTCAGGTCGCTGTTAAGCAAAAACGCGTCGGCAAACATCCCTGCCATCGACGTGACCCCGCTCAGGTCAGGTGCGTCGGTTGCCGTTATCTGCAGGTTCTCTGCGCCGTAGAATGCATTTTCCATGGATGTCCAGGCAATATTGCCCCATTGTTCTACCGTGCGGATCATATTTCTGTCGCCTGTATGGTTAACGTAAATCCGTGGGAAGTCGCCGACGATGGAAACCCGGTATGTACCGGCTGCCGGCACGGTGAGTGTTACGTCACCGGTTTGATTCACCACCACACCATGGGCCGTCGGATCATCCAATGATACCCAGTGGACATCATAATCGTAGCCCGTGCCGGTGGTGGGGATGGTAAAGACGAAAGGCCTCACAGTCCCCGGATTCCACGTGGTGACAAAAGCCCCCTCGGGTGTGCATGTTGCACTATAAGTATCACCGGTTATCGTCCAGCCATGATCATTGATGAGTGCGTACCGGTCCCCGGCGCTGCTACAGTAACTACGGCCAACGGCGCCCAGCGGCA
Source organism: Parapedobacter sp. (assembly GCF_053550995.1). Lineage (NCBI taxonomy): Bacteria > Pseudomonadati > Bacteroidota > Sphingobacteriia > Sphingobacteriales > Sphingobacteriaceae > Parapedobacter > Parapedobacter sp. The sequence goes on along the minus strand of NZ_JBMQOC010000062.1, from coordinate 24,738 downwards.
CCCCGGGTTGCACGGCTTGTGCTGCCCATCCGGTCAACGTAGCGTCATAGTTCGCATCCGAGAGGCCTGAGTTATTAAACATAGACTCCATCGCGACAGCTGCCGTGATGTCCCATCCGCCCAGGTTCCGATCGAACGCAACCGCATCCAGGAACATACGCCGCATATACACGACGTTAGACATGTTCCAGCCGCTGATATCGGCATTGAAAGCTGCTGCTTGCTCAAACATCCCTTCAGTGATCGTCACATTACCTACATCCCAGCTGCTGATATCGCTATTGAAGGCCGCGGCGCCTGTGAACATCGACCCCATTTGCTGCACGCTGGAAACATCCCAGCTGCTGAGGTCGGCATCAAAAGCGAGCGCGTCTTGAAACATGCTGTTCATGTTGATGACGTTTGATACATCCCAACCGCTGATATCGGCATTGAACACATGTGTCCCGGTGAACATGCCCCAGGTAATCGACGCTCCCGAAACATCCCAGCCTGAAAGCCCCTTGCCGGTGAATAGCCGTGCACCGAGAAACAGCTGCCCCATGTTGGTCACATTGGAAACATCCCACCCACTGAGGTCGCCGTCGAACGCCCACGCATTACCGAACATCAGTTCCATATTGGTTACGTTAGAAACATCCCAATGGCTGAGGTCGTTATTGAGCGATGTGGCCATACCGAACATCATGGCAGTCGACGTAACGCGGCTCAGGTCGGGGGCGTCCGTGGCGTTTACCTGCAGGTTTATTGCCCCATAAAATGCGCTTTCCATCGACGTCCATGCGATGTTGCCCCATTGCTCCACGGTAAGGATTTTTTCCTTATCTCCGGCATCATTGAAATAGATGCGTGGGAAATCGCCTGTAATGGAAACCATGTAAATGCCCGCGGCGGGGAACGTGATGGTCACGTCGCCGGTTTGGCCGGTCAGTGAGCCCGTCATCGTGGCATCAGCTACCGACACCCATTGGATATCGTAGTTGTAGCCGCTACCGGTAGTGGGTATCGAAATCTGGGTAGGCCCGGAGGCTCCGCCGGTAATGTTGGTATTCCAAGTGGTGACGAATGCGCCCGGTACGGTGCACAGGGCCGAGGGCGCATCACCGATAAAAGTCCACCCATGATTGTCGATGAGCGATTGCCGCTCGGCAGCAGCACAATATTCCATATCCTGACTTCCCAAGATTATACCCGGCTGGACAGTTTGCCTGGACCACCCGATCAACGTTGCGTCATAGTTGGCCGAAGAGAGACCTGATCGACTCAACATATGCTCCATATTGGTGACCGCCGAAATGTCCCAGCCGCCGAGGTCCTGATCGAAGGCATTCGCCGCATAAAACATCAGTTGCATGTCCGTCACGCTAGACACGTCCCAGCTACTCAGATCATTGTTGAATACCGTGGCATATTGAAACATGAAATTCATCGAGGTGACCTGGGAAACATCCCAACCGCTGATATCGGTATTGAATGCACTTGCATTGTTGAACATACCGAGCATATTGGTCACATTACCCACATCCCAACCACTCAAATCACCGTTGAACGCACCAGCGCCCCAAAACATCCGCTCCATGGTGGTTACATTGGAGACATCCCAATGCGTAAGGGGTTGGTTAAAGGCGGCCGCATCCATGAACATATAGCTCATGCTGGTTACGTTGGAGACGTCCCAACCGCTGATATTACCGTTGAATGCAGCAGCTTCGATAAACATGGATGCCATGTCTATTACACTTGACACATCCCAACTGCTGATGTCGGTATTGAACACCGTGGCACCGGCAAACATGCTAGACATGCTAATCACATGGCCCACATCCCACCCGCCCAGGCCCGTGCCCGTGAACGCCGATGCTCCGGCAAACATAATCGACATGTTGGTTACACCGGAAACATCCCAGCCACTCAAGTCACCGTCGAAAGCTACTGCCGACTGGAACATTTGCCCCATATTGAATACGCGGGAGACATCCCAATTGCTGATGTTTCCATTGAACGCACGCGCACCAAAAAAAAGCCCGCCCATATCTGTCACGTTCGACACGTCCCAGTGGCTCAGGTCGCTATTGAGTGAGGTCGCGCCGCGAAACATCGACTTCATCGACGTTACCGCATTGAGGTCCGGGGCATCGGTGGCCGTTACCTGCAAATTTACCGCGCCATTAAACGCATTCCACATGGATGACCATGCGATATCGCCCCACTGTTTCACCTCAAGGATTTTCTCCTTGTCGCCGCCATCGTTGAAAAAAATCTGTGGAAAATCGCCTGTGATGGATACCTCATATATGCCGGGCGCGGGAAAGGTGATGGTGACATCGCCCGTTTGGCCGGTCAGGGAGCCCAATACCGTTGTCGGATCGGCGGCCGCGGCCCACTGGACATTATAATTAAACCCGCCGGAGGTGGTAGGGATAGTGATTTGATCGGGTCGCGAGGTACCGGCATTATCTGTTTTCCAAACCGTAATGAATGGTGCTTGTGCCTTTATCGTGCCGATATGGATTAAAAAAACTAGAAACGCGAAAACTGCCGGTAGATATTTGTTCTTGTTCATCGTTGCCTCGTAGGTTAAAAATTGAGGCCAGTCCGCTATTGGCGCATTGAACATAACGAAACTGGACTTGGCCACAAAGGTTTACAAAAAGAAAAACCTTCCATTGTAAAAATCCGACAATCTTAACTTTTGATGGCTTTCAAACAGGGAGCGTAAGAAGAAGTATCAGAAGAATGAGGGGGCAGCCGCGTTGGCATGGGCTAGGTATTCGCCCGGCGTTTTACCCGAAAAGCGTTTAAACTCTTTAATGAAGTGGCTTTGGTCGTAATAGCCGCTGTTAAATGCCAGCTCTTGCCAGGAAGTAGTGGGATGTTGGTCCAAACGCGCCTTCACTGCATTAAAACGGCAAATCCGTAAGTAAGTCTTCGGGCTCATACCCATGCGTTGTTTAAAATGACGCTCCAGACTGCGTTCGGAAAAACAGGTAAATTCCTTGATGTCATCTATCGAACGCCAACGCAAGGTTTCCATCCCCGTGGCGGTGAGGAGGATACGGGGGTCTTTGGTCAAGGTTTCCCGCTGTCGGAGCTTTTCCAGCAAAAACCGCTCAAGCGTATCGACCATCGATCGGGCCTCCCAACAGGCATGGAGCGTTTCGCACAGAGCATGGATCTCCGTTTTGGGCCAAACATCTTCAATGGGGACAATATCATCGACCAGGTGATGCATGTCGACACCCGTTAACACATAAATCGCCGAAGGTTTGAGTTTTACGCCCAGTATATCGATACCCTGCCGGTTGCTCAATGATAGCCGGTGCGCCATGGGCTGACCGAAAAAATAACTATGGGTGGCCATCTCCAACCTGCGGTCCGAAAAAACCATTTCCTCTTTCAGTCCACCCAGGTTGAAGGTCATGCCCTGCATAATTGGTGTGGGTACATCCTGAACCAATGTATCGGATAGCTGCGCTACGGATCTCCAGTAGTAATCAACGATCCCGGACAGTTTGGGCGATGGTGGATATATGTTGAAAAATGCCATAGGCAAGGACAAGGTAACCAATTTATTACAAAACAAAAAACATCGGCGCAAAAAAAAACGGCTGCCTCACTTTACACTTGAGGCAGCCGCTTTAGCTTCTGTAGCAGAACGAGATTACCGGGCAAATTTGAAGCTTTTGCCCAAGAAACGCGCATTGCCACCCAACTCCTCTTCGATGCGGAGCAATTGGTTGTATTTGGCAATCCGGTCGGAGCGCGATGCCGATCCGGTCTTGATCTGTCCGCAATTAAGGGCCACCGCCAAATCGGCTATGGTGTAATCTTCGGTTTCCCCACTCCGATGGCTCATTACCGAGGTATAGCCATGGGTTTGTGCCAATGATACAGCGTTGATGGTCTCGGTGAGCGAACCGATTTGGTTTACTTTCACGAGGATGGAGTTGGCCGTATCGGTGTCTATCCCCTGTTGCAAGCGCTTGGTGTTCGTAACGAATAGGTCATCGCCCACCAGTTGCACCGTAGCACCGATCTTGTCGGTGAGCAGCTTCCAACCCGCCCAATCGTCCTCCTGCATACCATCCTCGATGGAGATGATCGGATACTTGGCCGTAAGCTCAGCCAAGTAAGCGGCCTGCTCCTCGCTGGTGCGCACCGCACCTTTATCGCCTTCAAACTTACTGTAGTCGTATTTCCCATCTTCGTAGAATTCGGACGAAGCACAATCGAGCGCCAAATAGATATCGCTGCCGGCTTTGTAGCCTGCCGCTTCGATGGCTTTCAGAATGGTTTCGATAGCATCTTCCGTACCATCAAACGCCGGTGCGAAACCGCCTTCATCGCCTACGGCCGTGGAAAGCCCCCGGTCATGCAAGATTTTCTTCAGGTTGTGGAATACTTCGGTACCCCAGCGCAGCGCCTCCGAAAACGACGGAGCACCGGCAGGCATGATCATGAACTCCTGGAAGGCGATGGGTGCATCGGAGTGCGACCCACCGTTGATGATGTTCATCATCGGGATGGGTAATGTATTGGCATTTACGCCACCAATATAACGGTAGAGTGGCTGGCGGCTTTCTTGCGCCGCAGCTTTGGCAACCGCCAGGGAAACACCCAGGATGGCATTGGCGCCCAAGTTCCCTTTGTTGTCGGTGCCATCCAACTCGATCATCACCTTGTCGATCGCATTCTGCTCAAACACATCGATACCCTGCAGCGCGTCTGCAATCTTCGTATTTACGTTTTCAACCGCTTTCAGGACTCCCTTGCCGAGGTAGGTGGATTTGTCCCCATCCCGCAATTCAACGGCCTCGTGCACGCCCGTGGAAGCGCCCGAAGGTACCGCCGCGCGGCCTACGAAACCGTTTTCTGTAGTTACATCCACCTCGATGGTGGGGTTACCGCGCGAATCCAATATCTGCCGCGCATGTACATCGATGATTAAGCTCATATATTTTAGTCTTTAGTATTCAGTCGTTCGTATTCCAATTCTTCGCCTATCGCTCTTAGTGTACACAGTACACCAATAGGCTTTCTACGGCAAATATAGCTTTTTCTACCCTATCCGCCAAACCTCAGCTGGCCAATACGGACTTCCCATTTTCCATCAGTTGCACAAACTCGTCAAATAGGTAGCGCGAGTCGTGCGGACCGGGAGAAGACTCAGGGTGGTATTGCACCGAAAACGCATTCTTGCCCTTTACGCGTATGCCTTCGATAGACTGGTCGTTTAGATTCACGTGGGTGATTTCAATTTTATCTGACTTCTCGATGTCTTCAGCGACCACACCGAACCCGTGGTTTTGGCTGGTAATCTCGCACCGGTTTTCGATAATATTTTTCACGGGGTGGTTGATACCTCTGTGCCCGTTGAACATTTTGGTGGTGCGTATCCCGTGGGCCAGCGCCAGCAGCTGGTGGCCGAGGCAAATACCGAACAACGGTTTGTTTGAAGCAAGAATGTCTTTCATGGTCTGCACAGCATAATCCATCGCTGCAGGATCGCCCGGCCCGTTGGATACGAAGTAGCCGTCTGCTCCCCAAGCTTCCATCTCGGCAAAAGATGTTTTGGCGGGGAACACCTTAGCATAAACCTTGCGCGCATCGAAGTTACGCAGGATATTGCGCTTGATGCCCAGGTCGAGCACGGCGAGGCGTAAGGGCGCATCTTCATTGCCGTAGTAATACGGTTTGTCGGTGGTGACTACCGATGAAAGCTCAAGGCCCGCCATGGAAGGAACCCGATCCAGTTGCTTCTTCAGTTCGGCCACGTCCAATATTTCAGACGAGATAATAGCATTCATCGCACCCTTGTTGCGGATATGGCGCACAAGCGACCGCGTATCGATATCGGAGATACCCACCAAGTTCCCATCTTCGAAATACTTCTGGATAGACGAATCTGCCTGGTTGCGACTATAATTAATGCTATAATTCTTGCAGACCAGACCGGCAATTTGGATTTGGCTAGATTCCGACTCGTTATCGGCTATGCCATAATTGCCGATATGGGCATTGGTCGTTACCATGATTTGACCATAATAAGAGGGGTCGGTAAAGATCTCTTGGTAGCCCGTGGTACCGGTGTTGAAACAGATTTCGCCGGTGGTGGTGCCGATCTTTCCGGCCGCTTTACCGTGGTAGACCGTTCCGTCTTCGAGTAACAAGATGGCCGGTAGCTTGCTGTAGTTCGTCATTCGTTGTTATTGTGTTGTGTTGTTTGTTTGTTAATCATCTAGCCTAAAAGCCATAAAAAAAGCCCGCTACGGGCCAAATACAATCAGAAATGCGACATACATCGGAAAGGTTTCCGGGTTTTGGGGATTTCGTTTGATAGCAGTGTACGCTAAATTTCACGAGGGACAAAGGTAAGGATTTTTATACTTCCGGAAAGACATTTTTTTTATTTCCCCTCAATTCGGCTTGCCGCACCCTCTCAGCGTGGCAGCTCCACAAAGAACGTGGTGCCTTTCCCTTGTTCTGCCTCGCTTTCAAACCAGATGCTACCACCGTGGGCCTCCACGATATGCTTGGAGATAGCCAGCCCTAGACCGAATGGCTGCTCTCCGTCGGTTCCAGGCCGCTTCGCTTCCGTAAACATATCGAATACCTTGGCCCGGAGGTGCGCGGGTATACCAATCCCCCGGTCGCTCACCGATACGCGCACATTGCCGGGTTGCACATCCAGCAACACATCGATTCGCTCGCCCGGCGGACTGAACTTGATGGCGTTGGCAATCAAGTTGCTGGTTACACGCCACAGTTTCTCGCGATTCCCCATGATGATCACAGGTTGGCTGTGCAAAGTGATGTCTTGCCGTTTTTCCACGGCTTTACTCCGCAGGAGGTCTACGCAATAGCGGAGCAGTTCATCAAGGTCCAACGGCGCTTTCGGCATATCGACCAACTCTTTATTCACTTCCAATAAACTGGTTACCAACTCCAGCGAGTCCGACGCCGATTTACCGATCAATCCAAGTATCTTCCGTTCATCCTTCGAAAGGTTATCCGTTTCCAAAAGCATCGATGCCGCGGCACCGATCGCACCGATCGGGTTGCGTAGGTCGTGCGCCACCACACCCATCATACGACTGTTTTCAGCTTGGCTTTGTTCCAGTGCAGCCAGTGTCTCTTGTAAGTTTAGGTTCTGGGCTACAATACGCGCATTCAATCGCCTGCTCACACGGAGCGTACGGCGGATAACCAGAATGATGCCGCCCGCCAACGCACACCCCAACAGTGCCAACAGCAGAAAAAATGTCTGGCTGCGCGACCGATCCACCATGCGCTCCAGTTCTTGTTCTTTGATAGCATAATCGAGGTAATCGATATCCGCTGTATTATCCAGCCGATCCTGCTCGTCATATAGCGACACCAATAGCCGGCTATACCTGCTCGCCTCCCGCGGCTCGTCATGTACGGTATAGAGGTCAAACAGCCTCCGGGCCATTATCTTGCTGTAAAAAAGAAAATTGCGATTCTCGGCAATTTCAAGTCCGCGGAGATAATAACCAGCAGCACGGGAAGCGTCATCGGTTGCCACGAGATCACCGATGCCAATCAGCATATCCATACTTACATAATATAGGCGCTTTTCAATGGCTTGGTTAATCGCACTGTCCCACGCGGCCAATCCCGCTTCCCGTGCCCCGCCATCAATCCGTTTCTGGGCCGCAAGGTGATCGAGTGCAATCAGCGTACGTGCGTCATTATAACGAGTGGCAATTTCACGGGCTTCTCGAAGGTAGCGGTCGGTCTCCGTCTCATTGGCAAGATCGGGGAAGAGCAGCAGATAGTTATAGATAACCAGTGATAAAATAGAGTCGTGCGAAAGCTTATGTCCCAGATCAAGTGCCGACTCCATGTATTCGACAGCTCGGTTTTGCCGTTCGAGCTGTTGGTAAACACCACCGATATTCATCAAGGTCTGCACCACATTTGACGTATCCGCAATCCGATTGTAGATTTGATGGGCATCGTTGTAATATTTCAAGGCCAGCTGCGGATTCCCCTTGATATCAAATACCACACCGAGGTTATTGAGCGCATCTGCCCTCCCCTTTTGGTAATGAAGGCGATCGGCCATCTGTCGAGCCAGCACAGCATAATGGAAGGTTGTATCGGCACTTTGCTCGTAAGAGATGAGGGCCAATCGGTTCAACGCATCGACGTACTCCATGCTATCTGTGACGCGGCTGAGCGTTTGCTTGATGGCCGTAATATCATCTTCCTGCGCTGAAGTGCATGGCATGTAAAACAGCCACGCTATCAACCATAGCGGCATCTTCCATTGCGTAAAGGCATTCATAGGCAACACGGTATTTAGCAGCTCTAATTTACAATAATTTTGGAAAACGTATTTTGGAAACACGGGAGAGGCATGGAAATTGCGCGTATAAACGCAAACAAAAGGATTTACATGATCATCATCTCGACCGAGCACCAATACGAGCCGTATTTTAACGGTTCGTATTCGATAGACGACACGTCGACCGGCCGAAAAAGGCCGGTTTTGCTTGTATTGTATCGCGACATGGTGCGTAACGGGTTCAGCGAAACAGTAGCTAGGAAGCCCATTGCCAAATTTTTCGATACCGACGATAAAGAAATCCCACCCCGCCAGTGGACAAGCGAAATGAAAACACTGGTTAAGCAGGAGATTTTAAATCATCCCGTTGAGCGGCACCACAAGCTTACCGTCCTGGCCAAGGTATTTTTTGCGATAGGCGGACTGGTGGTCATGGTAGGAATCGCCGCCATTATCTATGGCGTTTTTGTGTCCGGGCCGAAAAAGAAAAGTAACCGGGCCGCATTCACCGAGCTGCCGGCAGCGGGCGACCGGTTCTATGGCAGTCTGTTTGGACAGGCCTATATGTCTGGTGGGAAATTGCGGGCGGGATGGGCAATCGTTGAATCGGTGAATCCACAAGACAGCATGATACAGCTCCGCTTATCTGAAGAAATCGGCGACTTTACCTTCGTGCCCAAAACCATGGAGCATGACACATTCGAGGGCCCTATCTTTATAACCAAATTCAGTAGCGACGGTCGTAAAAACACGTTTACAGGCATCGAGATGGATTTTGTATTTGAGTCGACCGTATACAACGACGATTTTGGCACGTATAAACTTCCCGCTACCAATGATTAAATCCGATCTGATCCAAAACACACCCAACAGCCGCGAGCCGATGCCTGCGGCAAAAGGAGTCAAAGCACTTTCGCGATTTCTAAACAGCCATCAGTGGACGGCCTACTTTCTAGGCATGCTGGTTTTCCTGTTCAGTTCGCTTTTGTATTTTTCCGTATCGGGCATAATCAAGGGTAACATGGCCGCAGGTGCCAGCGACGCGGAAACCATGCTCCTTGGCATATCTCTTACCGGTTTTGCGATAGTCATCGGGCTTTTATATATTTTATATAGGCAGTCTGCCAACCTGCCTGCCAAGGAACAACTGCGTTACTACCAATTGGGCAATGTACAGCCGCTTACACCGGAACAGGCCAGCGCACTACGACTGAATATCGTGGAAATGTACCATAACGGATTCTGGCTGAAAACACTGGAGTACTACCCTTGCGACGTTCGTGTGGATAACCCCAAATTCAAACCGACGTCGTTTTATATCGCGGATCGAAATGTGTATCGCCAGGGGCTGAACGATGATTGGGGGGTAGTGAGTAAGGCGCAGTACGAGAACACGGTCAGTGAACTCTTCGATGGTATGCACTCCAAGCTTTTTGCCCTCGACATCGACTACGTGCTCAACTACAAATCGTACGTGCGAGGGGCAACACCTGACCATTTGAAAAATGTCGAGAGCCAAAATGCGAATTTCGTAAACCGCTTGGCGGGCTTGATCGACAAACGAGTCACCTATGTGACCGCCTGTTTCGAAGCGTCGACCGATAAACCGAAACCGCTGATTTGGGGATTCGACCTGTGGCGTATCATCCCCATCTCGCGTGAGGCGTTCATGGCCGGCTATATCTCCGAAGCCGAGGCGTGGACCCATATCCTGCGGGCATCCGATTTAATCCATTACCTATTTGATAGTTTTGAATCGTTCTACGACAACCTGCGGCTGGGTAATGCGTATTGGTCGAATGACCTGAAGGTCACCACCAAGCGGTTAGCGATGTGGAAACTTTACGAAAAGGAATGCAACTGGCCCCAACGGACGTTGCCGTGGGCGGCACCGCGACGCCCGGAAATTACAGACGACATGCACACGGGCTTTGCCATGTACGTTCGATCGAAGAACAAGTCGCATCAGGAAGTCGGCTTCCGGTTAGGCGATGGCTCAGCCGATGGATAAGGTAATTGGCGAAGAATTTAGTTATGTTTGCCAACGAACATGCAAAAGCGAGTGTTACTTTCATGAAACTGGTTTGGCTCTTCATCATCGGTTTATTCGGCAGCGGATATGTATGCACCTACTTGTTGTCGCGGGATAGCCGCAAACCCTTCCTTCCGGCCGCCGGCCGGCGATCGGTCCGACGGTTTGGGATCACTTGTTTCTTCATTGCAGTAGCACTTTGCCTCCTTGTTTTATATGTAAGGCTGAAACATTAAGCAAATCCGCTACCTTAGGTATAGATTATGGGAACTGTCATACCACCTCACATCCACTATACGCTATACGAACCGAATGATGGCACGCCGGTCAAGGCAGCTATCCTGCTGCTGCATGGCATGCAGGAACATAGCGGAAGGTATACGGGTTTTGCGAACTACCTACGGGAACAGGGCTACGCGGTACTGGCGTACGACCATGCAGGGCACGGCCGTACGGCGAAAACGAAAGAACAATTGGGGTTTTTCCGGTCGATCGACCCCGGTAATCTCTTGGTCGACGACGCGAGCCGGCTTGCCAGCTACCTGTCGCAACGCTTCCCCCACACGCCCCAGGTGCTAATGGGGCACTCCATGGGGTCATTCGTCGCCCGCGTGCTGTTAAATAAGAGCGAGCATCATTTTGTCGGCGCCATTCTGATAGGTACCGGTGGACCGAATCCGATGGCAGCATTCGCTCGGCCAATCCTTTATCTGGCCAACCGCATTGCGCCGGAAAAAAGAAGTAGATGGCTCAACAAACTCTTCACGAGCATTAACAACCAAAAATTCAAACACGAGCAGCCCAACGACGGCACCAACTGGTTGAGTGCGAGCCTTGCAAATAGACAAGCCTTCCGGGACGACGAACTATGCGGGGTGGATTTCAGCAACAACGCGTTCTATGGGCTCATCTGCCTCAACGTAGATGCCACTCGGCCAAACTGGTCAGCGACCATCGCCCGACGGATGCCCTTGTTTTTCATAAGCGGCACCGACGATCCCATCGGCGACTTCGGGAAAGGCGTGGAAAAAGTAGTCGGGAAATTGCGTAACCGCCGCTTTGGACGCGTAAAAATGAAGCTGTACCCCGGCATGCGCCATGAGGTGCTCAACGAGACCGATAAAGCGATGGTGTACGAAGACATTTATGCGTGGCTGGAAGAAACCTGCTAATTTACTACAGCAACAACCATGGCCCCATTAACCATGTGGCTTGATTTCACCCAAATGGGCGATTTCCGATAAGTCGTACGGGGTTTCCTGGTAAACGAAGTAATTCAACCAATTATTGAATAAGAGGTTTGCATGACTTGTCCAGCGGACAACTGGCCCCTTGCTCGGGTCGTTTCCGGCATAATAATATTTCGGTATTTCAATGGTAGCCCCTTTTTCCAAGTCGCGTGTGTATTCTTCATGGAGGGTAAACGGGGGGTACTCCGAATGCCCGGTAAGGTAAAACTCGCGGCCACCCCGCGAGGTGGCGATGGCCACCCCCGCCTCTGCCGACGTCGCTAGGATCTCAACCCCTGTTGCCGCCGCCAGATCGTCGTCGGCAAGGGTGGTATGACGGCTGTGGGGGATATGGAATTCATCGTCGAACCCACGGAACAAAGGGTGCCTTTTATCCAGCGCGGTATGGTTGAAAACACCGAATAGCTTCTTTTCCAGCGAAATCTTACGTACATCGTAGAAATGATATAACGCCGCCTGCGACGCCCAGCAGATGTAGAGCGTAGAAGTGACATGGGTTCTCGCCCAATCGAAAATCATCTTTACCTCATCCCAATAAGAAACGTCTTCGAAAGCCAGCAGTTCTACCGGCGCACCGGTGATAATCATGCCATCGTAATAGTTGTCAGCCACTTCGCCGAACCCTTTGTAAAATAGCTCGAGATGCTCCGCAGGCGTGTTTTTTGGAGTATGGGTATCTAAGCGCAGGAACTCGATCTCCACTTGGAGGGGATTGTTAGATAACAACCGGACGAAATCGGTCTCCGTCGAAATCTTCAACGGCATCAGGTTGAGGATAATGACACGCATAGGACGGATATCCTGCGTGTTGGCCCGAAGGTCATCCATCACAAAAATATTCTCGCTCTTCAGTTGCGCTATTGCTGGCAAATTATCGGGTATCTTTACTGGCATGTCTTTCCTTGCACCTTAATTGCGGCACAAAATTAGGTAAATTCTTTCACATGCCGTATAAATGCATGGTATCAAAATCATGTTCCCATTGCTCCACCAGCAAATGAAGATGACAATTAGTAGCCGAAAATAGACGTGCTTTATGGGATATGGGCAAACGGAATCAGAGCAGCATCGCTTTGACAATCGATTGGGCATAATCGCCCCAATTCTTCAGGCTCGATTCGAGCTGCTCCCGCAGCTCACGGTAATTCACTACTTTCCCCTTCGTGGGTGCCGCCAGCTCCTTGGCCGATACCGGACGGTCATCCACCTTGGTAGCGAAATAAGTGACGTGCTCATAAGGTAACGCTATACCTAGGATCATGCCCGGTAGGCCTGTAAACGACTCCGGACCTCCCGAAACCGGAATCTGATCAGTATAAAAAGCAACGACATAAATGGAATCAAGCACGAGCGCATTGGCACGACGGCACTCATAACCAGCGATTTCACGCGATTCGTTGGTGAAACGCCACTGAATCCGGCGTAGGCTATCGGTAATCAAATAGGTCTCTTCATAGATGCTTTTCTGACTGATGCCTTGTTGGGCAAGCAGGTCAGCGGCAATGATATTACCCATGTCGATAGACGGATCATTACCGAAGAAGCCCCCCGATGTTGCCGCCTGACTATCCTGTGGCCAAAATCGGGTTTGGGTTCCACTGAAGGCCAAGTTGTACTTAAATGCCTTAAACTGCGGCTGGGTTCGTTGATACTGCTCATATGCCTGCTGCATAAAACTGCTCTCGCCGATCCGGTCTTTGATTTTGGCATACATATTTACCCGCTTTTCAAACTCGATGACACCGCTCTCCACAAACCGGGCGTATTGTGCCTGTACCGATTGGATGCAAAGCGCCAACGCAAACAGACAGGTGAATAGTGGAAACATTCTTATCTTCATGATCTTTAATTTTGGATGGAGGCCCCGCCGCCCATTTTGTTGAAATCCCAGGTGAGTGAAAACATCAGGTAACGGGTAATGGTGGTGTAACGGTTTTGGGTAATATACGTGCTGCTGGCCGATCGGCTGAAGCCGGTGTTCTGGTTGAAGATATCATTTACCCCCACGCCGAACCGGAGCGTTTCATCTTTCAAGAACTTCTTGCTCACCGATGCGTCGACGATAAACCGCTCGAAATCCTCGTTAAACGACTGCGTGGCGGCCGTATAGGTATAGTTTCCTTCCGAACTGATCTGGAATTTCCAAGGCAGGTATATATTGAATGAATACCGGCCATTCATTCCCCAGCCATTATTGTTCCGGTCGGGCTGCAACGAAGACTCGCCATAGTTATAGCTAGGCCCGAAATTAATATTGAAATCGTACTTCTTCTGGATATACTGCCGCAGGCTTAGCGATCCCCCATAGCTGGAGCTCACCGTTCTATTGAGTTCGCCATTCGCGAGGTTGTAATAGATATTGCCGTTCGTATTCAGCCCTAGGCCCACATTGAGGTTCCACTTCTTGATGTTTTTGCTGAAGTTGGAATAGAAGTAATAGTTCATCGGTGTTTCACCGTCCAGGTTGGCATATTGGAACGTATTGCGCCCCACCGAATCCGTGTACGTATTGCTTACGATGGCATTATTGGTATTGGAAAAACTACCCGAGAAATACATGTATTGGTTGCCCAACACTTTAAACGAATTGTACGACATGTGGAGCCGGTTGGTATATGATGGTTTCAGGTCGGGGTTACCCAGCACGATGTTCATCGGGTCATCGTTCACCCGCACGGGCTGTATCTGGTTGATCGTAGGCTGCGAATTGCTCCCGTTGTACGAAACATTGAATGACTTTTGCTGCGAAAACCGGTATTGCCAGCGCAGTTGCGGGTTGTAGTTGGTAAAACTCCGCTCAAACCGGTTGTCGCTATACCGGTCGGTCTGGTCGAATTGCACCCGGCTTACCCGCGTACCGAAGTTGAGTGTGGATTTCCCCTTTTTGAAATTGAAAATAGCGCCCAACTGATTAGCAAATTGGTTTAATTTGAAATCGTTACTGTACAACGAGTCGAGATCGGTATAATCGCCGCTACCTAGTGGGTTGAACGATTGGCGGAGCGAAGTGCCATTGTTTGCCGTGAGACGGTAATTCAACACCAACGAAAGTGTACTCGTGAACGGCTCGGAGTAAGTGATGTTCGAATTAAATACGGAGTTCTTGGTGTCGTTGACTTTCATCTGGTCTACCAGCAGTACGCTATCGACCTCACCCCCATCGTTGTAAAATGAGTTTTCGGAATAAAGGAAGCCATTGGCCTTGCTCTGGTCGATGGTCTCATTGACCTCCCACGAAAGGGTACGCCCTTTTTTCCGAAGCTTTTTCGTCCAGAGAGCCGAAAGGTACACATCCTGGCCCTCGGTCTTGTTGTTCGTGTTGCGCGTCGATGCATTGAGCATCTGCCCGGCCCCATTGGTACCCTCGGATTCGTTAAGCTCCGTTGTTTCACCATTTTTCAGCGAGCCGTTGAGGGTTACTTTCAGGTTGGAGGTTGAATCAAATTGCGCCTCGAAAATAGCACCGCCACGTTGACGGAATATCCGGCGGTCGAAGTCTTGGCCAGATACCGTGTTGATGGTCCCCGTAGGAAGGTTGTTCTGGGTAATGGTACTGCTGGTACCCTTTACGCCTAACTCACCGATTTTGTAGTTCCCATTGATCGACTGTTTACCATCGTTCCACTTGTTGCTATAGAAAACACCGCCATTCAACACCGAGGGTATACCGTGCCCATCATAGCGCCCACCCCACGACTCGATCTCGTCCTGGCCACCGCTGAACGAGATCATAATGCCACCCCCATCCATCAGTGTCATGTTTCCTGATGGGGCGTACTTGTCGGCATCCTGCCAATTGAGCCCTGTCCGGCCCGTATTGCCGATGGTACCGAACGCCGAAAACCGTTGTTTATTGTCGAATCGGTTGAACATGGCTTGCCCCTGGTACATTTCGTTCGTACCAGCGCCCGCATCAACCTTGCCAAAATACCCTTTCTTCTTATCCTCCTTCAACTTGATGTTGATGGTTTTCGAGCGCTCGCCATCGTCTACGCCGGTAAACTCGGCCTGGTCGCTTCGTTTATCATACAACTGCACCTTGTCTACCATATCTCCGCGGAGGTTACGGGTTACCAGTGTGGGGTCATCGCCAAAAAACTCCTCGCCATCCACGAGCACCTTATTCACCGTCTGCCCTTGCGCTGTAATCTTGCCGTCCTGGTCTACTTGGATGCCGGGCAGTTGTTTCAGAAGATCTTCCACTTTGGCATTGGGTTGTATCGTAAAACTTGCCGCATCATATTCAGTCGTATCACCCCGGATGGTGATAGCCTGGCTGCGGTTCACCAATACCTCTTCCAATAACTTCGACCGTAGTACCAGTCCAATGTTACCGAAATCCATCAGCCTCGTCGTGCTATCCAAGGTAAAGCGCTCCACATAGTCCGCGTATTCAGGAAAGGTGGCGAATAACATATATGTGCCTGTATCAAGGTTAGACAGTTTGAACTTACCCGCATCATCCGAACGGGTAAAGCGATATAACATCGAATCCTTGGCGTGAACCAATACAATGGAAGACATCGCCAACTTTTGGCCCGAAGCCGTGTCTACCACCGTTCCCGCAACGGAATAGTCCCCTTCTTGGGCGGATACTAGAAGCCCGCATGCGCAGGCCATAATGAACGTAACGAGCAATCTCTTCATAGTTGGTTTTATGCGATAAATTCGATTTCGACTGTGGGCAAATATAGAACTAAAAAAATAGTTTTTGTTTTTTCTACCGTTTTTTAACATTTTTTAGCAAATCTGTTACATCCTTGCCCCTATTTGCCGAAAACTGATTACTTCTCAGACGCGCGTCCATACCGTATGTTGCATAGTTCCATCAACTTTTCTTATTTTTAACCGGAAAGACCCCCAACTTGCCTATCTCTGGCAATTTAGCTAAGTTTGCGCCATAGCCTTAGGATATGCAAACAATCAAAACATATGTAGAAGCGAATACCGACCGCTTCCTGGACGAATTAATCGAATTGCTTCGCTTCCCGTCGGTAAGCGCCGACCCAAAATACAAGGACGACGTAAAGAACGCCGCGGAATTCGTCGCGCAAAAGTTACGCGATGCCGGCGCCGATAAGGTGGAAGTTTGCCCAACGGAGGGCCATCCCATCGTGTATGGCGAGAAAATCATTGACCCTACCAAACCCACGGTATTGGTATACGGCCATTATGACGTGCAACCGCCCGATCCGCTGGAACTTTGGGAAACCCCGCCCTTCGAGCCCACCATCCGCGACGGCAAAATCTTCGCCCGCGGTGCATGCGACGACAAAGGCCAATTCTACATGCACGTGAAGGCTTTCGAGCTGATGCATGCTACCGGTACGCTTGCCTGCAACATCAAATTCATGATCGAGGGCGAAGAAGAGGTGGGATCGGATAATTTGGGCGTTTTCGTGAAAGCCAACAAACAACGGCTGGCTGCCGATGTGGTATTGATTTCCGACACCGCCATGATCAGCCTGGACACACCGTCATTGGAAACCGGACTGCGCGGATTATCGTACCTTGAGGTGACGGTAACCGGCCCAAACCGCGACCTCCACTCGGGCGTGTATGGCGGCGCCGTAGCCAACCCCATTACCATCCTAGCCCAGATGATTGCCTCCCTGCACGACGAAAACAACCACATCACCATTCCCGGGTTCTACAACGATGTAGCCGAATTGGATGCCGCCGAACGAAAGGCACTGAATGAGGCGCCATTTGACGAAAATGAATACAAGGCCGACCTTGGCATCAAGGCCGTGTGGGGCGAAAAAGGGTATACCACCATCGAGCGTACCGGTATCCGGCCTACGTTAGAAATCAATGGCATCTGGGGTGGCTATATCGGAGAAGGTGCAAAAACGGTGTTGCCATCAAAGGCACACGCCAAAATTTCCATGCGCCTCGTCCCCAACCAAGAGTCGGATGCCATCACCAAACTCTTCACCAAGCATTTCGAACGCATCGCGCCCGATTACGTAACCGTGAAAGTGACCCCGCACCACGGCGGGCAACCGGCGGTAACCCCCACCGATAGCACAGCCTACCGCGCCGCGGAGAAAGCCATCGAAGAAGCATTCGGAAAGAAACCCATCCCCACACGGGGTGGCGGAAGTATCCCCATTGTTTCGCTGTTTGAAAATGAACTCGGATTGAAAACGGTACTGATGGGTTTCGGGCTGGATAGCGACAACTTACACTCGCCCAACGAGAAATACGACATCGCAAACTACTTCAAAGGAATTGAAACCATCCCCCTTTTCCACAAGTATTTTGCAGAGTTGAGTTAACCAAGAGAAATTGCACACGTGAACGGGACCCTACGTTTGCTGAGAAAAACACACAGATGCCTGTATTTGGCATCTGTTTTAGTTTTCTTCACGCTCTTTTTCCCGTTACTCCATATCCTGGCTAAAAACCCTATACGGCACTCGCGCCGTATCGCCCGGTGCCGCCGCATCATCGGCTGGCTAAGCTCCATATGCGTAGGAATCCGCTACCGGTTCAATTACGAAACCGCCATCGACTGGACAACTCCACACATCATCTGTGCCAACCATACCTCCAACCTCGACATTACCGCCATGGTACTGCTCTGTCCGGCAGATTTCTCGTTCATTGGAAAAATCGAGCTGCTCGATAACCCCGTCACGGGGCTTTTTTTCCGGACGATCGATATTCCGCTGAACCGGAAAAGCAACATATCGGCCTTTAAAGCATTCAAAAGGGCCGATAGCAACCTGAGGAATGGGCGAAGTATGGCCATCTTTCCCGAAGGACATATCGGCGAAGAATTCCCCCCAAGCTTGTATGATTTCAAGAACGGACCGTTCAAACTGGCCATCGAAACCAAGGTACCTATTGTGCCCGTCGTAATCCACAACGCGTGGAAAATCTTCTGGGATGACGCCAAACGGTTCGGTAGCCGTCCGGGCACCGTGTTGGTTGAGGTCTTTACTCCGATAAACACCGCCCACCTCCCGTTGGAACACGCTGACCAGCTACGCGACGAGGTGCATGCCCTCATAAAAAAACACTGGAACAGGACCGGCGGGCTGTAACTTTTCCTATATTAGCACGTCTTACCACAAAAATAGAACGTGATATGTCGCAACAGCCACTCATTCAAATAACGGATATCGGACGGAAATATGTCATCGGTTCGGAAGTGATCCATGCCTTGAAATCAGTGACCCTCCAGATAAACAAAGGGGAGTTCGTTGCGCTCATGGGCCCGTCGGGTTCGGGTAAGTCGACGCTAATGAATATCCTCGGATGCCTGGACACGCCTACACGCGGAGAATATATCCTCAACGGCATCAACGTGAGTGACATGACCGACGACGAACTCGCCGATGTACGGAACAAGGAAATCGGGTTTGTATTCCAGACGTTCAACCTATTACCCCGCTCCACGTCGCTCGATAATGTAGCCCTGCCACTCATCTACGCGGGCTACAACAAGAAAACACGGAGCGAGATGGCACAAACCGCGTTGGAGAGCGTTGGATTGGGCAATCGGGTGGACCACAAACCGAACGAGCTCTCTGGCGGCCAACGCCAGCGGGTGGCGGTGGCACGGGCGTTAATCAACAATCCCTCCATCATATTGGCCGACGAACCCACGGGTAATCTGGATACGAAGACATCGGTAGAAATCATGGAGCTGCTGGAGGAAATACACGACAAAGGCAACACCATTATCCTGGTAACCCACGAAGAGGATATCGCCCAGCATGCCCACCGCATCGTACGTATGCGTGATGGGCTCATCGAGGACGACTACCCTAATAAAGACATCAGGAACGTATCGCCCCGGCTCGCTGCATTGCGTGAAAAGGGCACGGATTTCGAGAATATATAACCTTCGCCAAACGCACCCCAGTTTACATTTCGGACGTTTTGAAAACGGGATTAACGTTTGCCCAAAAGCCATTTTTTTGTAAAAATAATTCCCTATCCAAACATTAATTAGCTATAAGACAGCCATTTAAATCAACAACACAAATTATTGACAAAAAATTTAAAAATCATACTATAAATATTATATTTTTGCGCAAAATTGAAAAGCTTAAATTGAAAGGTTATGTACTGGACATTAGAGTTAGCCTCACATTTAGAAGACGCACCTTGGCCGGCCACGAAAGACGAACTGATCGACTACGGCATACGCTCGGGCGCCCCGGTGGAAGTGATTGAGAACCTGCAAGCCTTGGAGGATGACGGTGAGCCCTATGAAAATATAGAAGAAATCTGGCCGGATTACCCTACCAAGGATGATTTCTTTTTCAACGAAGATGAATACTGAGAAATAGCCGCCCCGCACGATGAGTACGGGGCGTTTTTATTTGCATCTTTCAAAACAAAAACCCATATTTGCGGCACAACAGAAATGAACGGTACGAAAGGACATATTACTTGGTGGTGGCATAGCATTTAATGCTGTGGCAACCTCCTATTGTAAGTAATAGTTACTGAACTGTATAGCGGCTTGCCCATCATCGGCAAGCCTTTTTTATTGGATACTGATATGAAGAAAATACTAGCGCACCTTTTCGAATATAAAACCTTCACACGGCGTGAAGCATACGAAATATTGACCAACATTGCTTCGGGGAAATACAACAACTCCCAGATCGCTGCATTCATGACAGCCTATGGCATGCGGAGCATCCGCGTGGAAGAATTGGAGGGTTTCCGCGATGCCATGTACGACCTGTGCCTGCAATTGGATTTTCCGGATTATCAACTCATCGACCTCTGTGGTACGGGGGGCGATGGCAAAAATACGTTCAACATTTCCACCCTGGCCTCTTTCGTGGTGGCCGGTGCCGGTTACCACGTAGCCAAACACGGCAACTATGGTGTATCCTCGGGGTGTGGATCGTCGAACGTAATGGAATACCTAGGCTATCAATTCACCAATGACAAAGACACCATTAGCCGCCAATTGGAGCAGGCCAACATCTGTTTTCTCCATGCCCCACTCTTCCACCCGGCAATGAAAACCGTGGCACCCATCCGCCGCGAACTCGGGGTGAAAACATTTTTTAACATGATCGGTCCGCTGGTCAACCCCACGAACCCGCAGTACCAATCCGTCGGCGTGTTCAGCCTGGAGCTGGCCCGCCTGTATGGTTACCTCTATCAGCAAACGGACAAGCGATATACCATCCTCCATGCGCTGGACGGATACGACGAAGTTTCCCTGACGGGCGATTTCAAAACCATCAGCAATAAGGGAGAACGCATCCACAGTATTGACGAGTTTGGCTTTACGGCCATATCGGCCGAACGCATCCATGGTGGGGAAACCGTGGAAGAGGCAGCGACCATATTTGCGACCGTACTTGATGGGGAAGGTACCGCCGAGCAGAATAACGTTGTACTGGCCAATGCGGCTATCGCTATACAGACCATCCGTCCGGAATGGGGTTTCGGCGACTGCTACTATGAAGCGGAAGCATCATTGCTCGGTAAAAAAGCACTGAAAAGTTTTAAAAATTTAATAGGATAGTAAACAACACGGTAGAATATGAGCCCGAAAATAAAAATATGCGGCTTGAAACACCCCGATAACATCCGGGAGGTGATGGCCTTGCACCCTGATTACATCGGTTTCATATGCTACCCGGGTTCCAAGCGCTTCATCGGCGAACTGGATGAAACCTGGGTCGCCGGGTTACGAAACGTAACGAAAACGGGCGTTTTTGTAGATGCGGCCATCCATGAGGTGAAATCGAGTATCCAACGTTATGGTTTCCAAGCCATACAGCTGCATGGAACGGAAACGCCCGTGTACTGCGCAGAGCTAGCTGATCTCGGTGTTGAAATCATCAAAGCTTTCGGTATTGGCGAGCCATTCGACTGGGCAACAGTGGATATATACGCATCCGTCGTGGATTACTACCTTTTTGACACCAAAAGCCCCCAACATGGCGGCACAGGCAGGCGCTTCAACTGGGCACTACTTGAGCGCTACCCGGGTAGTAAACCGTATTTCCTGAGCGGTGGCATCAGTGCCGAGAACATGGCTGACGCACGGCAACTTCGTGACCCTCGCCTCTATGCGTTGGACTTAAACTCGCGGTTTGAGACCGCACCGGGCCTCAAAGACATTGCATTATTGAAAAATACGTTACAGACCATCAACAATGAGTAAATACCAAGTAAACGACAACGGATATTATGGTGACTTCGGCGGTGCCTACATTCCCGAAATGCTGTATCCCAACGTAGAGGAACTGCGGCAGCAATACCTTACCATCATGCAAAGCGGCGATTTCCAACAGGAGTTTGATCAACTGCTGCGCGATTATGTTGGCCGGCCCTCGCCATTGTACCTCGCAGAGCGGCTTTCGGATCGGTATGGCGCAAGCATCTTCCTGAAACGCGAAGACCTTAACCACACCGGAGCACACAAAATCAATAACACCATCGGTCAGATCCTTCTCGCCGAGCGGCTGGGCAAAAAACGCATCATCGCCGAAACCGGTGCTGGCCAGCACGGCGTAGCTACCGCTACGGTGTGTGCACTGAAGGGTCTCCAATGCGTGGTGTACATGGGTGCCGTCGATATCGAAAGGCAGTCACCAAATGTGGCCCGTATGAAAATGATGGGGGCCCAAGTGGTGGCAGCCACGTCGGGCAGCAAGACCCTCAAGGATGCTACCAATGAAGCCCTGCGGGACTGGATAAACAACCCGATGGATACCCACTACATCATTGGCTCAGTAGTAGGGCCCCACCCCTATCCGGACATGGTGGCCCGCTTCCAATCGGTCATCTCTGCCGAGACACGCAAGCAACTGCTCCAAAAGACCGGCCGCGAGACACCCGATTACGCCATCGCCTGCGTAGGGGGGGGAAGCAATGCCGCTGGCATGTTCTACCATTTCTTGGACTCCACCGACGTGAAACTAGTAGCGGTGGAGGCGGCCGGCAAAGGGGTCGATTCAGGTGAATCGGCCGCTACCACCGTCCTGGGACGCGAAGGCGTGCTGCATGGCAGTCGATCGATCCTCATGCAGACCGACGATGGCCAAGTGGTGGAGCCCTATTCGATCTCGGCAGGCCTGGACTACCCCGGCATCGGGCCCCAACATGCATGGTTACACAAAGCGGGCCGGGCAACCTATGCCAACGCCACCGACGACGAGGCTATGCAAGCCGGTCTATTGCTCACGCGGCTGGAAGGCATCATCCCAGCCATTGAAAGTGCCCATGCACTCGCCCACCTGGAGAAAATGGCGCTCACCCCCAAAGATAACGTGGTGGTGTGCCTGTCCGGTCGTGGCGACAAGGATTTAGACAATTACATGAAGTATTTTGGATTTTAGACAATGAACCGTATCAGGAATTTATTCGCCAACAAGGACGACAGACGCATACTATCCATCTATTTTACTGCCGGCTATCCGGCACTCGACAGCACCTTGGCTATCGCCGAAGCGTTGGAAAATGCAGGCGCCGATTTCCTCGAAATCGGTTTCCCTTACTCCGATCCGGTTGCCGACGGGCCGGTCATCCAGCACAGCTCCGAGATGGCGCTCCGCAACGGCATGACACTCGACGTGCTGTTCGGCCAGTTGAAAGATTTACGCAAGCGGGTGGACATACCCGTATTGCTGATGGGATACGTTAATCCAGTATTGCAATATGGCGTTGAAAACTTCTGCAAAGCGTGTGCGGAAGTTGGTGTGGATGGTGTAATCGTACCCGATTTACCCATGTATGAATATGAAGCGCATTACCAATCGGTATTTGAAAAGCACGGCCTCAGCAATATCTTCCTGGTAACACCGCAAACGTCGGAAGAACGTATCCGGAAAATCGATGGCCTCTCCACTGGTTTTATCTATCTGCTGTCTTCTTCGGCGACCACCGGGAAAAACCTCGCGGTTTCAGAGACCTCGGAAAGTTATTTTTCCCGTATCAGGGCCATGGCACTCGAAAATCCAACGGTTATCGGGTTTGGTATTTCTAACCATGAAACGTTTGTACATGCTACAGACCACGCCGACGGTGCCATCGTGGGTAGCGCATTCGTCCAACTGCTGGGCGAGCCGGATTACCACACGAAAATCACGTCGTTTATCCGGCAATTGAAAGGAAAAACGGATGGGCTTTAGTCCATCCGTTCTTTGACGATTTTACCATCGGCGGCGAAAACAACATCCAAGTCGCCAGAACGGCTATCCAGTTCAACCGCATAGGTAATGGTTCCGCCCGTATCGATCTTCTTCACGTCACCTACGCGGTATCCCGCGAATTCTACCTTAATGGTTTCCTTCACCGCTTCGGGCAACGAATATGAGGCCAACTCTTCTTCATGGCGCAATACCTTGCCTTCGGGGCTGACAATCGCTTGGTGATCGCGGCTAAACAAGCCGTTATCAAACTCCACCTCGTAATTCCCGTCGCGTTTCTTCTCCCACTCTACTTGCCGTGCTTTTGGAAATTGTTGTTGGAAAGCGTTCAATACCACCGCTGGTACACCACGCTTCTGCACGCCCTGCGCAGTGACAGGTAAATAGGCCAGGGATAAAACAGCTAAGCCAAACAATATCTTTTTCATAATATTACCTTTTGTTTCCCGACAAAAGAAAAGTTCAAAACAGGAAAAACTTTGGAAATTAGGAATTGTTGTAACATCTTGCCAAATTTGACATCAAATAGACAAACACGCAATTTTTTAACCCTGCTTAATATCTAAACATGAACATCACATTAACCATAGCTACCTGGTGGCAAGCCCTTGCAGGCATAGAGAAATTTTTTTGGGCAATCGCCCTGCTGTTTTCCTTCATGTTTGTTATACAAACCATCTTCGCTTTCGTGGGCGGCGGGGACGATGACGCCGCGTTCGGCGATTCGGATGAATACATCGACGGCGATGGAGGCATCGATTTCCAGTTCTTCACCATCAAAAACTTCATTACCTTCTTCACCGTTTTCGGCTGGGTGGGGCTGGGTTGCCTGAAAAGTAACCTTCCCCTGGGTCAGGTCATCATTTGGTCCGTACTATCCGGTATCGTCATCGTGTTGATCATGTTTTACCTTTTCTCGAGGATGGCAAAACTTCGTTCAAGCGGCACATTGCAGATACAAAACGCCATCCACAAACAAGCGGAAACATACCTGCGGATACCGGC
>NZ_JBMQOC010000061.1:0-14792 GCF_053550995.1 Parapedobacter sp. | reverse complement strand
TTGCCTACGCAAGCCATAAGATACAGCACCTGGACCGCGATGCCGTTATGGTCATCGGACCGGCCGACCACTTGATTCTGGAACCTGACGTCTTCCTGGCTGATGTGACGAAAGGGCTCAGGTGTGCCGAGCGGAATGATTGGCTCATCACCCTGGGGATCAAACCCGCACGCCCCGACACCGGTTACGGCTACATCCAATACGGTAAAAATGCGTCAGTACAGGGCTTCAAGAAAGTAAAAACGTTTACCGAAAAGCCGAATCTCGAGCTTGCCACGACGTTCCTCCAAAGCGGCGATTTCCTTTGGAATGCCGGAATTTTCATTTGGTCCGCCAATGCGATTATCGATGCATTCCAGAAGTACCAGACAGAAATGAATGAGGTTTTCAAGGAGGGCATAGACGTATACAACTCCGACAAGGAAGTGAAGTTCATTTCGGGCGCATTTACACGCTGCGTCAACATCTCGATCGATTTTGCTGTTATGGAAAAGGCGGATAACGTATTCGTGCTACCCGGCGATTTCGGATGGTCCGATTTGGGCACGTGGGCTTCGATATACGAGCTGTCCGAAAAAGACTACCTCGGCAATGTATCTTCTTCTTCAGACAACGTTATCGCTTACGACTCGTCAAATTGCATGATCCACGTACCGAAAGATAAACTGGTGATACTGAAAGGGCTCCATAATTTCATCGTGGTGCAATCCGACGACACGCTGATGATCTGCCCGAAGGATGAAGAACAAGATGTCAAGGAAATTGTTGCTGATGTAAAAGGGAAGTTCGGCAATAGATATATTTGATTATGGAACATAGGTGACCCCAGGCCAAGCAGATAAATCATGGGGAACCATTGAACGGGGCATTACCTGTGTTCAGGTTTTAGTTAACATATGGAAGCTGGATTCGTAAAGACAGAAATCGACCCGAGTGGCCTGGCCACCATCACGTTCGGTCACCCCGCACATAATTCGCTGCCTTCGGCCACGCTAGAGCAACTTAACGCGCATATCCAATCGGCCGCGGCCAACCCCACCAGCCGTTTGATCCTGCTGAAAAGCGCCGGTGACCGCACGTTCTGCGCCGGCGCGAGTTTTGATGAATTGCTGGCGCTGGCAGACGAAAATGCAGGAAAGGCTTTTTTCTCCGGGTTCGCCCGTGTCATCAATACTATCCGCCAATCGCCAAAAATCATTATCTGTCGGGTCCAGGGCAAGGCCGTCGGCGGTGGTGTGGGGCTCATGGCAGCGTGCGATTACTGTTTCGCCTCCGAAAACGCGGCCGTGAAACTCAGTGAGATCAGCATCAATATCGGACCGTTCGTCATCGCCCCGGCATTGGAACGTAAAATCGGTCTCTCTGCCTTCACGACGCTTTCATTGAATCCCACTACGTTCTTTGACGCCTACTGGGCCGCACGGCATGGCCTGATCCATGCTGTGCAGCCCACCGTCGACGAGATGGATATAGCGATCGGGCAATTTAGCGAACCGTTGCTCAACAAAAACACTGAAGCACTCACGGCACTGAAGCGGACACTGTGGCAAGGAACTGATCATTGGGAAGTGTTGCTATACGACCTCGCGGGCATAAGTGGTCGCTTAGCCCTAAGCGAAGAATCAAAACAATCACTGCGTAAATTCAAGCAGCGATGACCGGCGCTATGAAAATAGCCAATATATTACTGCTTCTGTTCAGCCTGGCATATACATTGCCTGTCGTAGCACAACGCGGATCCGGTGTCCGGCGCGCGCAACAGTCTTTTGATAAAGCCGTTTCGCAACTTACGAACCAGCAATACGACCTCGCCATCGCATCGTTGGAAGAGGCGATCGCCCTGGATGCAAGATTTGCCGCCGCCTATCAACAGCTTGGTGACATCTACCGCAGGCAAAAGGATTATGGGCGGGCTGTCGACAATTACCGGCAGGTCATCCAACTGGATTCCACCTTAACACCGCTTACGTGGTTCGGCCTCGGAGAAAGTCTATTCCTTACCGGCAATTACCCGGATGCATTGATGGCATTGAGACGATATCGGGACACGCCCGGGTTGGCATCGGAAAGCCAGCGACGCACCGATAAGTACATCGCAGATTGCACATTTGGCATAAAGGCCCTACGCAGCCCGGTGCCTTTTTCACCGCGGAATGCCGGAGCCGCAATCAACAGCCCCGATGATGAGTATTTCCCCCGGCTCACCGCCGACCAGCGGACCATTATTTTTACGCGCAAGAAGGATAACCGTGAGAACTTCTTTGAAAGCAGCCGCGACAGCAGCGGCACATGGCGGGAGGCCGTATTTTTAAGGGGCCAGATCAATTCCGATCTGTACAATGAAGGCGCCCACTGTATTTCCCCGGATGGCAAATACCTGTTTTTCACCGGCTGCAACCGGCCGGAGGGTCTCGGTAGTTGCGACATCTATGTATCCAGGCGCGAGGGCGATCGCTGGGGCACCCCCCATAATTTGGGAACCCCGGTCAATACCCAGGGCTGGGAAGCGCAGCCCGCATTGGCCGCCGATGGGCGCACACTTTACTTCGTCAGCAACCGTCGTGGCGGACAAGGGGGATACGATATTTGGAAGACTTCCCTGGAAAGCGATGGGCAATGGCAAGCGCCAGAGAATCTAGGGCCGGCCATCAACACTCCGTACGATGAAAGCTCACCCTACATCCACGCCGACAACCGAACCCTGTACTTCGCCTCCAACGGGTGGCCGGGCCTTGGTAATAAAGACATCTTCAAAAGTAAGAAAGATAGCAGTGGGCAATGGGAGAAACCTGTCAATCTCGGTTATCCGATTAATGACCACCATGAGCAAAGCGCGTTGACGGTAAGCATGAACGGTGGTCAAGCGTTCTTTTCTACCCGGCGTACCGACGGCTGTGGCGGATTGGACATATACACGTTCGAGCTTCCCATTGCATCCCGGCCCCATCCCGTGGCATATCTAAAAGGCGTCATCATAGATGCCGAAAGCGGCACACCGCTCCAAGCGGGGGTTACGGTCACCGATGTCGCGTCCAATCTCGTTTTATATGATGAACAAGCCGATTATGAAGACGGGACCTTTCTTGCCCCCCTTCCCTTTGGCAAAACATATGCACTACACATCAACCGGCCAGGTTACCTCTTTTTTTCCGAAAGCTATCCGCTGGACGACAGCACGAAAATCAACGATGCCTACGAAATACGCATCCCGCTTTCCCGGATAAGGGTAGGCACGTCCGCAACGCTCAGCAACATTTTTTTCGAAACCGATCGATACACGTTACTCCCCCGGTCTAAAAGCGATCTCGAACAACTCATCAAGTTCCTTAACTTAAACAGCAAGGTCCGGGTAGAAATCGGGGGCCATACCGATAATACGGGAAATGAGGCTTACAACCAACAGTTATCGGAAAACCGTGCCAAAGCCGTATATGACTATTTGCGCAATGCCGGCATCTCCGCATCCCGGCTCACCTACAAGGGCTATGGCCAGTCCCGGCCAACAGCTCGCAATGATACACCGGAAGGCCGCCAACTCAATCGGCGTACGGATTTCACTATTATAGAATAGGCACCTACGAACACGATAAATATAACATGAAAAGAAAAATTTATCTCACCATTCTGCTATCCGTTGCATTAGGGTACAACAGCGCTGCCCAAATCGTCGCCCCGAACGCAACGCTAAAGCTTGTTGCCGATGGTTTCGGCTTTACGGAGGGGCCCGCGGCAGATCCGAATGGCAATGTGTTCTTTACCGACCAGCCCAACAACCGGATATGGCGGTATGGAACCAATGGAAACCTGGCCATCTTCATGGAACCCGCAGGTCGGGCCAATGGCCTATATGTCGACCCGCAGGGATATCTGATCGCATGTGCCGATGAACGATACGAACTGTGGCGCATCGGGATGAACCGCGAAGTCGAAAAGCTGGCCGTGAACTACCGCGACTCCCTTTTCAACGGCCCCAATGATGTTTGGGTTTCCCCACAAGGGGGTATCTATTTCACCGACCCCTATTACCAGCGCGACTATTGGACCCGAGCGGTACCCGACCTTGCCGCCGAAGGGCTGTACAGGTACCGGGATGGACAGGTGACCCGATTGGATGACCAATTCAAACGACCGAATGGCATCGTCGGTACGCCGGATGGAAAGTTCCTGTACGTCGCCGATATCGGGGACAACAAAATCTATCGCTACACGCTAAGAAAGGATGGCACCATCCGTGATAGGCACCTCTTTGCGAACCAAGGGTCTGATGGAATGACAATCGACGAGAAAGGCAATATATACCTCACGGGAAAGGGTATCGACGTATACAATCCTTCCGGAGAAAAGATCCAACACATCGACGTACCTGTAAACTGGACAGCCAATGTGTGCTTTAGCGGAACGAACCACGATGTTTTATTCATCACCGCGAGCGATAAGGTGTTTACCCTGCAAATGGCGGTCAAGGGCGCTCGATAGGTTTATGCATGCTGGCCGGCATGCTTACCTTCCGCAAATTCTTCGACCACCTTTTCGTTGAAGTCGGGCAGGTCGTCGGGCGTCCGGCTGGTAACCAGCCCTTGGTCTACCACGACCGCACGATCTTCCCAACGGGCACCGGCGTTGATCAGGTCCCTGCGGATATTCTTTACAGAGGTCATCTTTCTTCCGGCTACCACCTCCGCATCGATAAGCACCTGCGGTCCGTGGCAAATCGCGGCAACGGGCTTGCCGGCGTCGAAGAAGGCCCTCACAAAATCCAAAGCCTTGTCAATCACGCGCAACTTGTCTGGATTGATCACACCGCCGGGGATGAGTAGTGCATCATAGTCATTGGGGTTTGCTCCATCCAACGGAACGTCGACATCGAAATCCAAGCTCCATTCTTTTCCTTTCTTTGCACGCACCACATCATTTTTCGGCGATACGATATAGGTTTTGCCGCCTGCCATCTGGATGGCATCGCGCGGACCTGTCAATTCGATTTCCTCGAATCCATCCGCTGTCAGTATAGCGACGTTCCGGTCTTTCAATTTATTGGCCATAAAACCTCCTCCTTTTCTTATAAAGTTTACACGAAGACCGAAAGATTGTTTTATCCTTTTTTCAACGCCCACACGGTATCTCCCACAATGGGATAAATACGGGCTTTGGCCCGGTGTTGTATCAAATGGAGGCCGGTCAAAGTACCGAATGCGGGAAGTAATAGTGTTTGCTCGTCATGGTAGAAACAAGGCAGCCGGTAAGCCTGCCGGCCTTTCGCCGCAACCGCGCAGCCGGGATGAACATGACCTGCGATATTTAGCCATCCGAGCGGACGTTTATTTTGGGGATGATGCGTGCAATATACGCGCGGGGCAACGTCGTGACGGTCTACGACTTCGACAGCCGTCCTATGCATCAGCCCTTCCGGTAAGATGTCGTGGTTGCCCCTGGTAAGAATGAAGCGAATAGAGCAATTGGCTGCACGGAATCGTTCAAACGCCAACCATTCACTGTTCAGGTCACTGTGGAAAAGATCGCCCAAAAACACCACTGTATGTATAGCGAACCTATCCATTAGCGATTGCAGGCGCAGTATGTCTTTGCCCACGTACGCGGGTGGCATGAAAATCCCCGCTTTGCGGAAATGGGTGCCCTTGCCCAAGTGCCAGTCGGCCACCACCAACGTGTGGTAATCGGGGAGCAGCAATGCCCTTTCGGGCAATAACGTCAGTTTCGTATCCATCAGCCGGATTGTTTTCCCCATCGTCACGCCTCCAATTGGGTTTTCAGTTTCTCCAACCTCGATTGCCAATCTTCATTGCTGTACCGTTCGCGGAAAGACTCGGCGAATACCGGGAAAGCGAAGGGCGTAAGCTGATCTGGACGTTGTACCACGATCCGGTGGGTCTCCATCCGCTTAAATGCCTTATGCATACGCGTGGCCTCCAGTTGGAAATCATACACTTCATCGTAGGCCTGCCTAAGCAGCAGGTTGCCGGCATCATAGTCTTCAAAAACCGAGAAAAACAACCCCGAATGGGCTTGCAGATGCTTCGTCTTCATCGGTTTGCCCGGATACCCCTGGAATACCAAACCGGCAATGCCGGCGATGTCTCGGAACTTTCGCCTCGCCATCTCGCGGATATTGATGCCGTTACGGATGTCTTCGAATAAGCCCGCAGTGGTGAATAGGCCATTTTGCAGTGCTGTATCCAACGGGATGGGAGCATCGCAAAGCAGTTCAAACCCATATTCATTGATTGCTATACTAAATGTTGCCTGCCGGATACTGCTCAGTCGGTAAGCGATTACCGCCGCCATTCCTTCATGCACCAACTTGCCTTCAAATGGATAGACAAACAAATGGTGTCCATAACGGGTATGGATGTATTCCACCAAAAGCTCCTGTTCGCCCGGCAGGGCCGAAACACGGCGTTGCTCGGCAAACAGCGGTTGCAGAAACCGCAGCTCCATCGGAAGCGCCCCGCCTTTCCGCTGGATTTCCGAAAAAGTATGCCGGAGCGCGGATCCGAAGTTGTCGGATATCGGGAACCGCCCGCCCATCCACGACGGGACAGCTCCCTTTTTGCCTTTAGCGGGGCGTACAATGGCCTGGATATCCTTTACGCGGACCAACTCTAGCAACTTGCCCGAAAACCAGAACGTATCGCCGGGTTGGAGCCGCGAAACGAACCACTCTTCGATGGCCCCCAAGTATTTGCCGCTTAAGAATTTCACGCGCATCATCGTGTCGGAAACGATGGCACCGATGCTCAAGCGATGGCGCAGGGCTACGCGTTTGCTAGTAACGAGATACACGCCGTTTTCTACCACTACTTTATGGAATTCCTCGTAGGTATCCAGCGTTCGGCCGCCTTGGGTTACCATCAACAAGCATTCGTCAAATTCCCCACGGTTGATAGATGCGAAACAGTGCGTCTTTTTGATTTCGTTGTATAACTCATCGGCTCGGAAACCATCGGATACGGCCAAGGTGACCATGTATTGGAGTAGCACATCAAACGACCGGACATACGGCAGCCGTTGCTCCAGCAGGCCGTTGGCCACGGCATAGCGTATGGCCGCCCCTTCCATGATTTCCAATGAATGGGTGGGCAGGAAAAAAATCTTACTCGTCTCCCCCGGCCGATGGCCGCTCCTACCCGCCCGCTGCACGAACCGGGCCACGCCCTTCGGTGAACCGATCTGCACGACACAATCCACCGGACGGAAGTCGACCCCCAAGTCGAGGCTGCTCGTACAAACCACGGCCTTGAGTGTCCCCCGGTGCAGGGCATCTTCCACCCATACGCGCAGTTCTTCACTCAACGACCCGTGGTGGATAGCTAACGCGCCGGACAGTTGCGGTGCCGCATCGAGCAGCCGATGGTACCAGATTTCTGCCTGAGACCGTGTATTGGTAAATAGCAAGGTCGACCGATGGGATTCGATGATGGGTACAACCTGGTCAATCATGGCGGTACCGATATGGCCGGCCCAGGGAAACTTCTCCAATGTGCCTGGTACCAGGGTTTCCATGTGGATGTCCTTCTTCAAGGCGGCCCGCACCAACTTACCGCTGTGGGCATCACCCAACAGGATATCCATCGCTTCATGCAGATTGCCAATCGTGGCAGAGATGCCCCACACTTGGAGTTTAGGGCAGATCGCACGGAGGCGGCTAAGGGCCAACTCGACCAATACGCCCCGTTTGCTTCCCACCAACTCATGCCATTCGTCGACGACCACGAACTCCAAACTGCCAAAAAAATCGCGATAGCCCTTTGATGCCAACAGCAGATGGACGCTCTCGGGCGTCGTAATCAACGCTTGGGGTGGGCTGGTACGCTGCCGTTGCCGCTCGGCTGTAGGGGTGTCTCCCGTCCGCAACCCGATACGGTAGTCGAGTTCCAAGTCATTACTCACCGTCTGGGTTGCCTGCAAAATTTCAGCGGAAAGTGCACGCAATGGTGTAATCCACAATCCGTGGAGTCCTTTCCTGCGTTTCTCCTTCCGGTAATACCGCTGGAGGATGCCGAACCATACGGCGAACGTTTTACCATATCCGGTAGGAGCATTCAGCAATCCCGATTTACCGGCAGCGATAGCCGACCACGTTTCCTGCTGGAAACGGTGGGGTTGCCATCCCTTATTGAAAAACCATGTGTCTGCGAATATGTTCAATGACAATATAACCCGATATGCAAAGGTAAGGTTTTACTCGGTTTTAAAACCTTACCTTGGGCATGCAGCCATGGGTCTTTTTTTTTTTGGCATTTCATAAAATATTCCGATATTGTAAAAACTTAGCGAACGCAACCAATCTGCCCTTGCAATATTCCCGACCCCTCATGGTACCAAACAGGCACCTCGTCAATACCTTGTTCGTAATGAGTCCAGCGTGAGTCCAAGGTGAGTCCAGGGTGAGTCCAGGTATTTCTGATAAAAACCTGGACTCACCTTGGATTTACTACGAATGTAATACAGGGGCATAGCGAAGCAGTTACGACGCAGGTATTCATCAGTTACGGATATGTTGTAATGGGAAGGTAAACGCTAAGCGGGGGGAAGGAGATACACCCTGCTAAGGTACAAAAAAATCATCGTCTTTACCTCAATCCTTCGATCAATTGCAACAAATCTGCTTTGGTATTGGCATCCTTGGGCGACTTGTCCCGTCGCCATCGCAGTATGCGGGGAAAACGTAGCGCCACACCGGATTTATGCCTGCTGCTTTCCCCGATGCCCTCGAAAGCGATTTCAAAGACATGGTGCGGCGTAACGCTCCGTACGGGACCGAAGCGTTCCAACGTGTTGCGTTTGATCCAGTTGTCCAGCTCGGCAATTTCTTTGTCGGTAAGACCTGAATAGGCTTTGGCGAATGGCACTAGTACGCCTTCCCCGTCCCACACGGCAAAGGTATAATCGGTATATAGATTCGCACGCCGCCCATGGCCACTTTGCGCATAGATTAACACCCCATCGGCAGTGAGTGCGTCCGTTTTCCATTTCCACCAGTTCCCACGCCGCCTACCGCTGCCATAAGAGCTATCTTTACGTTTGAGCATCACGCCCTCGCAATGGGATTCGCGCGCCCGTTGGCGGAAATCCGCCACTTCGCGCCAACCGTCGAAAGCCATCGTCTCCGACAGTAGCAGCGACGGATGGGGGGTGGGAGAAGACAAGAGGCATTGCAGGAGGTCGCGGCGCTCGCGCATCGGCTTGCTCCTGATGTCTTCCCCGTTCCATTCCAGCAGGTCATAACATACCATCAACAGGGGTGCCTCGCGAAGTGATTTAGGTGAAAGATTCTTGCGTCCGATACGGGTTTGCATCACCTGAAAGGGCAACGGTCGCCCATCCCTCCACGGAATGATTTCGCCATCGATAACCGTACCATCGGGCAAGGACTCCGCCAAGGGCGCAAACTCCGGGAATTTATCGGTCAACAAATCTTCTCCCCTGCTCCAAATGAAAAGCTGTCCATTCCTTACGATCAGCTGCCCCCGGATACCGTCGAGCTTTTTTTCGACATACCAATCCGCGATATCGCCCAGTGACTCGGGCGGTGTATCCAATGGGTAGGCCAGGTAAAAGGGATAAGGCTGGAAATCGCGTGCACCCGAGGTGGTTTCCGAAAACAACGAGGCCATGGTCTCTGTGGCAGCGGACCATTTGCCCATTAACCGGTGTGCTACCGCGGCTTCATCCATTCCCAAGTGGATAGCGAGCGCTTTGATGACCAATTGGCGGGAGACACCCATCCTGAAATTTCCCGTTATCAGTTTGGTGAAAACAAACCGTTCGTCTTTGCCGAGGCGCCGCCAATAACTGGTTATGGTTTCTTTTCTCTCCGCATCCGTTCGCGTCGGGAGGTTTGCGAGCTCGTCGACCACATGCGGAATGGCAAAAGCGTGGCTTGGTTCCGCTGGCGGCGGGAGCGCAAGTGCGATGGCTTCAGCGAGGTCGCCAACGATGTGGTACGACGCTTCGAAAAGCCAGTCCGGTATGCCGGCTGCAGAAGCGGCCCATTCTTTGAGATCCGCTGTTTTTACGGGACGCCGCGGCCGATTGCCGATCAATAGCGCGATGGCATAGAGCGTGCTCCTGTCGTCGCTATCTGCCAGGTAGTTTACGAGGGCGCTTACTTTAGTGTTCGTCTTCGTTGTTTGGTCAATGGCTACAAACAATTCCGTGAATCGCTTCATAGGTCATCCTCCATCAGCTCCGACTCCCCTCCCTGCAAGTGTACTTCATATGCCTGCAGGCCCTTTTCCTCTCGCAGCCACCGCGCGAAAGGCCCCTCATAGCCGTGGGTCACATATACGGTGTCGGCACCCGTGGCGGCCACGGCTTGGTTCAACTGATCCCAGTCGGCATGGTCCGAAAGCACGAACCCGCGGTCTACCCCCCGGCGTCTCCGCGCACCACGCAACTGCATCCAACCGCTGCACAACGCAATCCGGTAAGGCACTAATTTTTTCAGCCATGGCGAACCAAATGCCGAAGGTGGTGCCACGATGACGGCTCCCCTCGCCGCCACGCGGTCGGTGCCGGGGGGTATCCATTCACCCGTGAACCGATAGCCGATGCCCCCGAGCACAGCATTTACGTTGGCCACGGCGCCATGGACAAATACCGGCCCTGTTGAAAGATCGAGGTGTTGGAGAAGTACCTGCGACTTACCCAATGCATAGGCCAATAACACTGTATTGAAACCGTCTGCCGCATTCTGCTGCCACCAGTGGTTCACCTCCGATAAAACGGCCGCCGGATCGGGAAATCGATATATGGGCAGTGCGAACGTAGACTCCGTCACGAAGGTGTGGCATCGCACGGGCTCATAGGGGGTGCTGATATCGTCTTGGGCAAGCTTATAGTCTCCGGATACCACCCACACCTCACCGCGGTATTCCAATCGTACCTGGGCGGAGCCAATGATATGTCCTGCGGGATGTAGGCTGATGCGCACTCCGTTTACCGTAACCATTTCTCCGTATTCCAGTTCCTGGACGGCAATGGCTGTGCCCAACCGCAGCCGGAGGATCGCCGCCGTATGTCGGTGGCAAAGGTAACGCCCCATGCCCCCTCGCGCATGGTCGCTGTGGGCGTGGGTGACCACCGCCTTTTCCACGGGAAGCCACGGATCGATATAAATATTGGCACGTGGGCAGTATATGCCCCGCTTTGTAAATTGCAACATCGTTAGCACATAAACAAAAATAGCTTCGCTTGGTTTACCGATAATATTGGTATGTTTGGGTTATGGAAGAAAATGTTTTCTACAGGGGACAGATCATCTGGGCGCAGATTGATGCCAATCGACACCTGCGCCACTCGGCCTATGCTGATTTATGCGCACAAGCCCGGAGCAATATGTTGCGCGATACCGGCCTCTCCCTCGATAAGATTGCAGAAAGGAACATCGGTCCGGTGCTTTTCCGCGAGGAATTGGTATACCTGCGTGAGATACACCTCAACGATGAGGTGAATGTGACTGTCGTGATGACCAAATACAATACGACCAATTCGCGGTTTTCGTTCCGGCATGAAATCTACCGATCAGATGGAACAAAATGCGCGGTGGTAACGGTAGACGGGGCTTGGATGGATATCGAAAAACGGAAGCTTACCGTACTACCGGAAGAATGGCAAGCCATCGTTACCCACTTGCCGAAGGGCGAAGACTATGAAGAAGTAACCACTTAGCAGGGTAACAAAAAACCCATGGTGCACACCATGGGTTTTGGAATGGTTGAATCACCATCCACTGCTTCACCGAATCCCTTAATTCACTTCGATCAACCGCGAAGCTACTTTGGCTTCTTCTTTCTTGCCGATGGCCACGCTCAGCACGCCATCTTTGTAGTTGGCATCGATGCTGTTGTGGTTAATGCTTT
This sequence comes from Parapedobacter sp., assembly GCF_053550995.1. Classification (NCBI taxonomy): domain Bacteria; kingdom Pseudomonadati; phylum Bacteroidota; class Sphingobacteriia; order Sphingobacteriales; family Sphingobacteriaceae; genus Parapedobacter; species Parapedobacter sp. The sequence continues at coordinate 2,910 of NZ_JBMQOC010000061.1, read as the reverse complement.
CGGGCAAGGTGAACGACCGGGTGAACGACGTATAACTGTACTCGCGTTTGCTGTATTTCTTGCTGTCGTCGGTACTCTCCACTTTCTTTTCAGCAGAAATGGTTAAGACATCCTTATCGACATTGATTTTGAAATCGCCTTTTTCCAAGCCCGGTGCTGCCAGTTCAATGTGGAATGCATCACTTGTTTCCGCAACATTCACTGCAGGAACACGGGAAATAAAGCGATCTGACAAGAATGAATCATTGAAAATGGGATTGAAGAAATCGTTTACCCAATTGTCTACTCCCCTGTTTTTGTTTCCAGAAAATTTTACCAGTGTCATTTTTTATCCTCCTATAATTTTTTGTTTTTGACTTTCGGTAATCAACCTTCCAAATTATATACCAACAGGAAAAAGAAATGTTTTAATGACTTTTTGTCATTGTTTTTTCTTTTTAAATGACACAATGTCTGTTAATCGCCTCGCTCCCACCGAAGCTTCACCCGCGCCTTGGCATGGTCGCCCCCAAAAGGCGGGTTGTGCTTGGTTACGCTTACTTCGATGTTCGAAACGAAGGGGAAATCGGTTCGCACGCGGCGCAATATCGATTCGCCTACCGTTTCCAATAATTTGCGGGGCAGTTGCATCTCGGTTTTTGCAATGTGGTATAGCAGCTCGTAGTTAACAGTGTGTTGCAATTCATCGGCTGTTTCGCTATCCCCCCGTTCGAAAGCCACGCTTATATCGACCGTAAATTCGTTGCCGAGCACCTGTTCCTCGGGATAATAACCGTGGTAAGCATAAAAGCGCGCGTCGGCGAGCGCGACCTGTTGGCGAATCGTTCCCATAACCACAAAGGTACGAACCTACACCAAATTAAACGCTTGGGCGAACTTGATGATGTCATAATGGTTTTTTGCACCTATCTTCCGTTTAATGTTTCGCCGGTGCGTATTCAGTGTTTTCTCCGAAACACAAATTCGGCTACTGATTTCGGATGTCCGCTCGCCCGAGGCAATATATTGGAGCAGCTCTTTTTCGCGCTTGGTCAATGAAGCGAAATATTGGTAATTATCTTTGAGCATCAGATTTTCAGCCATCAGCCGTTTGGCCTTTTCAGCAAGGTGATGGTTGGGGTCTAGCTGCAGGGCAAAGGTGAGCGATAGCAAAGGCACACCCGTTTCATCGTACACGAACGGCCGCGAGGCGCTTAAGTACCATTCAAACGCACGATCATGCCCCGTGGCCACCTGCTGGAAAAATGAAAACCACCCCATTCTATCTTCCGCCTGTAAACGCTCCTTGAATTTCGGTAGATAAAATGCCACATCGTCCGGATTAAAGAACTTGGTGAAGTAATCCAGTCCCAATCGCCGCACATCTTCCAATGTAGACCCAAGCATCCTAAGCCCAGATGACGACATATAAACCACAGACAAATCCCGTACATCGTGAACAATGTATACCGGCAATTCGCTGGAAATCATTGCAAACGCTGCCAATTTCTGTTCAATCGTTTGCCTTACCGTATCACTGCAATTAAAATAGTCAGGTAAAAAGTTGCTCATCGGTTTATGTTTCGCTTATTGATTAATTGGGTCAATGATAGTGAAAAATACCCACAAGTGAGTACTTTTTCCGCTAACATCTTTCAACCACCGTGGCTCCATTGACGTTGCTTCCTTCTTGCCCGACCCACATCCCATTGCAGCCCTTATCCCTGCGATATCCCTGTGATACCCCCATACCTAGGTAAAAACGCCAAAATAAGGCACTTTATCGGACACCCGTAGGGAAACCCTAGGAAAAGACGGTTGCTAGGGTGACAATAAGGATATGCAGAAAGCCAGATTTTATCGCTATACTTGTGCATCAAATAAATGATAGATGGGCCCATATAATGCACCGGATTATTACCTGCTAGACGAACTCATCAGCGACGAACATCTGCTGATCCGCGATAGCGTGAGGCAGTGGGTCAATAACGAGCTTGTGCCCGTGATAGAGGGCCATGCCCAACGGGCTGAATTTCCGGAACAGCTACTTCCTGGTATGGCCCGGCTGGGCCTCTTCGGCCCGACCATCCCCGAAGCCTATGGCGGTGCTGGATTGGACTACCTGGCTTATGGCCTCATGATGCAGGAACTGGAACGTGGCGACTCGGGTATCCGTTCCACGGCATCCGTACAGGGATCTCTCGTGATGTACCCCATCTACACGTATGGCAGTGAAGCACAAAAACAACGCTATTTACCTAAACTTGCCAGCGGCGAACTGATCGGTTGTTTCGGCCTCACAGAACCAAATTACGGATCGGACCCCGGTAGTATGATCACCCGTTTCGAAGATGAGGGCGACACTGTGCTGTTGAATGGATCGAAGATGTGGATATCCAACGCACCGTTTGCGGACATTGCCGTGGTATGGGCCAAAAACCCCGAAGGCCAAGTCCAAGGGCTGCTCGTGGAACGCGGCATGGAGGGTTTCAGCACCCCCGAAACCCACAATAAATGGAGCCTGCGGGCTTCTGCCACCGGCGAACTGGTGTTCGACAATGTACATGTACCCAAATCAAACATACTGCCGGATGTAACGGGCATGCGGGGACCGCTCAGTTGCCTCAACCAAGCACGATATGGCATCGCATGGGGCGCATTGGGTGCGGCAATGGAATGCTATGACACCGCCTTACGCTATGCCCAAGAGCGCGAGCAGTTCGGCAAACCGATTGCCGCCTTCCAGTTGCAGCAAAAGAAATTGGCCGAGATGATCACCGAGATCACCAAGGGCCAGTTGCTCGTGTGGCGGCTCGCACAGCTAAAGAACGAAGACCGCGCTACGCCAGCGCAGATTTCAATGGCCAAACGTAATAATGTCGCCACCGCGTTGCATGTTGCGAGGGAAGCCCGGCAGGTGCTGGGTGCCAT
>NZ_JBMQOC010000060.1:0-22372 GCF_053550995.1 Parapedobacter sp. | reverse complement strand
TTATCGGTGCAAGGGAAAGCCATAGCCACGCAGACCGATGCAAACGGAGAGTTTTCAATTGAAGCGGCTATCGGCGACACGCTGGTATTCTCGTTTGTGGGGAAATTACCTGCAAAAGAGGCTGTCGGCGACCGTAACGTATTGGAAATCCTCTTATATGACGACGAGAGCCAATTGGATGAAGTTACCGTCGTCGCTTTCGGTACCCAAAAGAAAACCAGTGTCGTGGGGTCGATTACCACCGTGCGGGCTTCTGATTTAAGGGTGCCATCTTCCAACCTGACCAGTTCATTTGCCGGACGCATTCCGGGGATGGTTTCCTTCCAAACCACAGGTGAACCCGGTGCGGACAATGCCCAGTTCTTTATCCGGGGGGTTACCACATTCGGGTACCAAACATCGCCCCTTATTTTGATTGATGGATTTGAGGCGACCACGGACGCACTGGCGCGGCTCAGGCCAGACGACATCGAAAGTTTTTCCATCCTGAAAGACGCTTCGGCCACGGTACTTTACGGTGCCCGCGGAGCAAACGGTATCATCATGATTACGACGAAGTCGGGTCGCGAAGGACCGGTGCAGGTGAATGCACGGGTGGATTTTAACGTGAGTGCGCCGGTGCAGATGACCAAACTGCTCGACGGCGTAGAGTACATGCAACTTTACAACGAGGCCCGGATTACCCGCGACCCGCTACTGGGCGCATATTACTCCCAGCAAAAAATCCAATCGACCATCGATGGGGAGAACCCAATGCTGTTTCCTAATGTAGACTGGCAGGAAACGCTATTCAATAAATCCACGAATAACACCAAAGCCAATGTCAATCTTTCGGGCGGCGGGCAAGTAGCCAATTACTACGTGTCTGCGGGTTGGGAGAAAGAGACCGGTTTGCTGAAGGTCGATAACCGGAATAACTTCAACAACAACATTGACATCAATCGGGCATTTATTCGGTCGAATGTTATTTTCAAACTGACACCGACCACCACCTTGGATACCCGGATCCAAGGCCAGTTTGAGCGTTATACCGGCCCATGGGCATCGGCTACCGATATTTTTTACGAAATCATGTGGAGCAACCCGGTTGACTTCCCGGCCGTTTATGAGCCCGATGCGGCCAACGAGTTTGCCGATCATACGCTGTTCGGCAATACGTGGGTTGGGGGCGGTATGAAGCCCAACCCTTATGCATCGATGGTAAGGGGGTATGAAGATCGGAACGAAAGTCGCTTGACGACCCAGGCCACTTTGATGCAGGATCTGGATTTCGTTACCAAGGGCTTGAAATTCCAGGGTCGTGTCTCGGCCAATATCTGGAGCCAATATCAGAGTAGGCGAACTTATAGTCCTTTTTTCTATTCGTTGCAAGACTATAACCAAGTGACGGGAGATTACACTCTGTATTCGCTGAACCCAAATTCGGGGTCGGTGTTCTTGGGGAACGTTGTGCCTGGCCGGAATGCCGATGGGCATTACTATTTCGAAGGCCGGTTTAATTGGGACCGTGTGTTCGGTAACCATACCGTAGGTTTGATGACCGTGGGTATGATGGAAGAGAAGCTGCTCACCTCTGGCAATAGCACATCGATTTACGAAACGTTGCCCGAACGTAACATGGGGAATTCCGGGCGGGCTACTTATGATTACGATAACCGGTATTTCTTTGAATTTGCCTACGGGTTTAACGGGTCGGAGAAGTTCGACGGATCCAAGCGGTACGGGTTTTTCCCGTCGGTGGGTGGCGGCTGGATGATCTCTAACGAGAAGTTCTTTGAGCCGGCGACCGATATCTTCAGTACCTTGAAGCTCCGCGCGACATGGGGGTTGGTCGGTAACGATGCTATATCAAATCGTTCCGGGCGTTTCTTCTACCTGTCCGATATTGGCCTTAGGGGCGGCACAAATACAACAATCGATGGATACCGTTGGGGCACGAATTTCATGAACGCTTACAGCGGGTACTATATCAACCGGTATGCCAATGCCGACATTACCTGGGAAGTGTCTGAAAAATATAATTTAGGTATCGAAATCGGCCTTTTCAATGAAGCATTGAAAATCGAGGGTGATTTTTTCCGGGATGTCCGGAGCAACATTTATATGGTACGCCAGAATTTCCCGTCGACCGCGGGCTTGGAGGCAAGCATCAGCGGCAACGTCGGCAAAGCATTGTCCCAGGGCTTCGACGGCTCCATCACCTACCAACATTTCTTTAACAATGAGTTTTGGTTGAATGGGCGCGCCAACTTTACATATGCCGCCAACGAATACCTCGAATTGGATGAACGCGATTACGCGGATAAATACCTGAGCCGGCTGGGCCACAACATCAACCAGCAATGGGGCTTGGTGGCCGAGCGGTTGTTTGTGGACGAAGCGGAAATCGCTAATTCACCTCGGCAAGACTTCGGCGAGTACATGGCGGGTGATATCAAGTACAAGGATATCAATGGCGATGGGGTTGTCAATGGAAACGACCAAGTGCCTTTGGGTTTCCCCACGGTACCGGAAATCCAATACGGTTTCGGTTTGTCTGCCGGTTATAAGCAGTTCGATTTCTCGTTCTTCTTCCAAGGCAACGACCGGGTGTCGTTTTTCATCAACCCGGGCGTGGGTGGCGGAAATGATAATGACGAAGGCATCGCACCTTTTGTGCTCCGTCGGAACGCGCTGGAAGTGGTGGCACGGGATTACTGGACGGAAACCAATCCGAATGTGCACGCATTCTGGCCGAGATTGTCTACTACGCCAATCGACAATAACCTCCAGCAATCGTCATGGTGGCTACGCGACGGCTCGTTCCTCCGTTTGAAAAGCGTAGAAATCGGCTTTAGCCCGAAAGGGCTTGAGCGTATTGGTCTGGGCCCGGGCACCCGTATCTACTTAAGTGCGGAGAACCCCTTGGTGTTCAGTAGCTTTAAACTGTGGGACCCGGAGATGGGTAGGCGTGGATTACGCTATCCACCGAATAAAAGGTTTAACATAGGTATTCAGTTGTCTCTATAATATAAATAAAGATGAAGACGTTTTTGAAAGTTGGGTTAGTGGTGTGTGCCATGCTATTGTCGCAGTCTTGTTCCAAATATCTCGATGTGGTTCCAGACAACACCATGACCTTGGAAGATCTCTTTGATACCCGGGAAACTGCCTATGAGGCATTGGCGCGGGTATACAGTTACATCCCCCGGGTAGATGATACGCATTTAACCACGTGGTCGCTGGGTGATGAATTTGTCGGCCGCCTGGACCTCAACACGGCCACAGGCAATCTGCGGGCCATCCGGATCATGCGTGGCCTGCAGAGTGCCACTAGCCCGCAGCTGGGCACTTGGTCGGGTACCGAAGGGGCGAAAAGCCTGTATGATGGCCTTCGCCAATGCGATGTGTTTCTGCAGAACATTAACACCGTACGGGATATGGGCGACCTGGAAAAGGCCGAGTGGGCCGCCCAGGTAACCTTCCTGAAGGGATATTATGCCTTTTTATTGGTGCGGCAATACGGGCCCATCGTGCTGCCAACTGAAATGGTTTCGCCCGAGGCCTCGAAAGAACAACTGTTTCTGCCGCGCTCTAAAGTGGAAGATTGCTTCAACTATATATTGGCGCTCATGGAGGAGGCCATCCCGAACCTCACCGAACGGACCACTGAGAGTAACATGGGCCAGGTGGATCAGGTAGTGGCCAAGGCCATCAAGGCCCGGGTATTGTTTTACCGCGCCAGCCCGTTCTTCAACGGAAACCAAGAGTATTTCGGCGATTTCGTGGATCACGACGGCCAGCCTTTCTTCCCGCTCCAATACGATAACGAGAAGTGGAAACAAGCGCTCGACGCCATCAATGAATCCATCGCACTTTGCGAGCAGAACGGTTTGGGGCTTTACCATTTTGAAAAAGAGCCTTTTATTTATGACCGCGAGGCCTTTGCGGCGAACGAGGAGAATATGCGTACGCTGTACGATTTGCGTATGGTGATCTGCGACCCTTGGAACAAAGAGTTGGTGTGGGGTTACTCCAACCACAATTACTACGGCCAGGGAGAGCTGGCCCACTCCACCAATATCCGCCTGCCGGAGGGATATGGCGATGGGGTTGTCAATACGGCCGCCTATTCTTGGCAATGGATGGCCGCTACCTATAAGATGGTGGAGCGGTATTATACCCGCAATGGGCTGCCCATCGATGAGGATTTGACCTACAACACGGCCACCATGCACGAGCTTACCCAAACCCCGGGCCTGCTCGATCCGGAGTACACCGAGTTGAACGGCATCATGCAGCCAGGGGCGGAGACCATCAATATGTACCTCAACCGTGAACCCCGCTTTTATGCGAATCTGGGTATTACCGGCGGGTTTTGGCGGGCACACACCGTGCGGATAAACACAATGATGTATAATGGTGCCGATGGAGGATACAACTCCTCTACCCATGCCACGGATTTCCTGACGACGGGTATCGGTGTACAAAAGCTCGTACACCCCGAATCGCAGTCTAATGCATGGCAACGGGTAATCCGGTACCCTTATCCACTGGTGCGCATGGCCGATCTGTACCTGATGAAGGCGGAAGCGCTGAATGAATACAGCGGTCCTAGCCAGGAGGTATACGACGCGATAAACCTGGTCCGCGAGCGGGCGGGTATCCCGGATGTGGAAACCGTATGGTCGGATGCCAGCTTGGCAAAAACGGTCAACAAGCACCTGACGAAGGAAGGGATGCGCGACATCATTCTTGATGAGCGCTCGGTTGAGCTCGCTTTCGAAGGCCAGCATTTCTGGGATATGTGGCGGCATAAACGGGCGGTGGCCGAGTTTTCGTCGCCGGTGTGGGGATGGACGCATACGGGTACCACGGGCGAATCTTTCTTCGTGCTTGAAGTGAAACAGGCCCGGCGGTTCACCATTACCGATTACCTTTGGCCCATTGATTTGAATGAATTGAATACAAATGGAAATCTGATCCAAAACCCAGGATGGTAATCATCCACAACATAAGGAGAGTTATGAATAAGAGAAAATATGTTGCAATGCTAGTGGCTACGCTGCTGATTATCGGGGCCTGCAAGGAGGAGAACCGATATGCGAGCCACGTTGATGATAGCGACGCCCCCGGTAAGATCACCATCGTCGATCAAAAGCCTTTGTACGGTGGTGCTCGGTTTTTCTACGACCTGCCGACGGATGAAGACCTGTTACAGGTAGAAGCCGTTTATAAGGCCAATAACGGTAAGGAGTATACGTTCTCGTCGTCTTACTTTATCGATTCGCTTGATGTGTACGGATTTGGGAGTACCGATCCGCATGAGGTTACGCTGTATGCCGTTGACCGTTCTGGTAATCGGTCAGAGCCGGTTACCGTGTCGATCACGCCGTTGGAACCGGCCTTTAGCCGCGTGGCTTCGTCTATCGAGGTTAAGTCGGGATTCAGCTCATTTTTCCTCGATTGGACCAATGAACTGGAGCAGAACGTGAACGTGTATGTCGATTATAGTTTTACCCTCAATGGGGAGCAGCGGCAGTTGACTACCGTGTTTTCGTCAAATTTGGCCGAAGACCGGCGGTTTATCCGCGACCTTTACCTCTCGCCCCAGGATCAGGTAAAAGTGAGCGTACGGGTAGAAGACCAATTCGGTAACATCACCGAGCCGGTGGACAAGGGTTCCCTTTCTTTATATGAAGACATTGAGATACCCAAAGCCAACTGGGTATTGCCCGACGCGAACGACAGCATCGGCGGTGTGCCGATGGTGTTTGGCGATGGCCTCGAAGGACGTTCCGCAAAGGTCATTGACGGTATCATCGACCAGGGCGATAACCTCAATTTCATGCACACCCACAGCCGTGGGCGTACCGGTAATACGGCCGATGGCAACATGCCCTGGAATTTCATCATCGATATGGGCGATTATTATGAGCTGAGCCGTATCGTGACCGTGCAGCGGCACTCGGGGGGGCTATCCAACATCAATAGGGGCCAATACTACCAATCGGAAAACGTAGGGATGTATAATATGTATGCATGGGATGACGATATTCAAGATTGGGTGTTTATTTCCATGCACAAAATACCGGTACCGGTAGGGCTCAGTGAGCTGGAATTCGTGCAGGCCGGCGAAGCGGGCGATGAAGCCTACATGTACCCGGATGATCCGCAGTACACCAAGCCAACGCGTTGGTTCAGGTACGAGGCGATAAAGAGTTTTAACGGAAATTATACACTTGAAGACGCAAATTGTTTGTCTGAAATCACCCTCTATGGGCGTAAGGCCAACCAGTAATGCGTTTTTCAAAACACAGTTGACATGTTAAGCAGAATCATATTTTTCTCCTTGCTATCCATCACCTTTTTAGGGGCATGCGATGGCATGTACGATAGCTTGGATGAGTATTCCGGCGAAGTGGTTTACCCTGCTAAATACGATACCATCGTGGGGCATATCGGTTACGAGCGGGTCGAAATCGATTTGATGAAGGCCGGCCGTATACCGAGTGATGAAATCAATTTGGGGAAGGCAAAAAAGACCATCGTGGAGTACGACGACCAGCGGATTGTAATCGATTCACTGGTATCGTGGGTGAACATCACGGGGCTCACCCAGCCCAAGTTGTATCGCTTTCGGATTTATACCATCGATGAGTTTGATAACAAATCGGTACCCCATGAGATTGCACTCATTCCTTATACGGACAGCGATGTAGCGGGGCTTGCCATTAACTCACCCCGCGTACTGACGTCCCCCTCTTCCGCTGTGGTGGACTGGCCTAGTGGCCTCTCTTCCGTGTTACTGGATTATAGAAGCTTGTCGTTTAGCTATACAGATAAAGATGGTGTTGAGCATACCGGTGAACGAGGCGCGGACTCCCGTTTCTTCATCCCCAATTTGCAATCGGGTGAGCCGACGACGGTAACAATCACGTACAACGTAGTACCCAAGATCAATAACGTCCCCATCCTGGATTCGATACCATTTACCACGGAACTGATCATCAATACGCCTACCGAAAGCACACCGTTTACACCCGCTGAACAGGCGGTATTGGAAGCCAATGGGGTAACCACCTTCACAGCCAACGGCGTAGCGTCAATCACCAAGTTGGTCTATCCGATACACGCCAACTCACTGCAGGATATCTTCTATTTTCCCAACCTGAAGGAACTGGATTTGACGGGGGGTGATTTGTTTGAAATGCCTACACTCAGCTATGACCGAAATGACGCACGGAGCACGGTGGGGGGAGGCGATTGGGTAGCGTTCGCACGGAAAGTGGCGGATATGCCATCGGCGAATGCACAGACACTTAAGGACATGTTGGAGTCGGGTCTCATCGAAAAGGTACGTTATGTACCGCATACCATGGGCTTGGACGAATTATTGAACCCCTATGTGGAAAGTGGTGTAGTGGAGCTGGTTACGACACCGGCTGAAGCCCTCATCCCCATGAACTACCTCGTTGACGGTGTGGTGCAAACCACCGCCTTTCGCATGGACATCACCAGTCCGGCAACGGATGCGCCCGTGGGAACGGATTTGCAAAATGTGTTTAAAGCAATCCTGCGCGATCGCAATGCGTCCTTCGTGCTTGCCTTGCCAACCGAATACCGGTTTAATGTGGAAGAGTACAAATACCTTAAGTTCAAGGTATACGCACCATCAAAGAGTTCGTTTGAAGGTGCCTACGATTTGTATCAAAAGCTATGGCCCCGGTTTATGAATCATTTGTGGTCATTCTCTCAGAACAGCACTTTCGGACGGGAAGGCTGGGATACAAACAAAGAGGATTTCCAGATCGATGACGTCGATTTGGAAACATGGACGGACGTAACCGTCGATTTGTCGGAAGCGGTGGGTAAGCACAACCGCGTTGTGGTGATGAATGTGGGTGGAGAGACTTCGAATGAATTTAATCCCCCCGCAGACATCGTTTATTACTTTGCGAATTTCAGGTTTACGAAAGAGTAATCGCGAAACAAATTTTTAGATATCGGCCATTCCCTTTTCAATGGGAATGGCCGTTTTTTTTAGCCCCCTCCGCGCGCCATGACAGTTTTCCAATCGCACCGGAATTCATTCGTGCCCTTCTCTGTACAATGCCCGCCAGGTATGGAGTGGATGCTGATTTCCACCAGCTTATCCTTAGCCTAGGTGTACGCTTTAGGCCAACATAGTGCGAGCCGATTTTCACTCATATCGCATAAAAACGAGATAACAGGCCGGTAAGCATATTGTTTTGATCGGGCAACAGTAGCCCCACTAGGCCCTTCCGAGCCGGTAAATATGCCGGAGGTGTGACGCAAAAGCCCCAACCATGGTACGATGTTCCAGGTAGGTTACCCCAAATTCTTTGCAAGTGGCTTTCACCAATTTATTGATGGCGGGATAATGTACATGGCTGATGCGGGGGAATAGGTGGTGCTCAACTTGGAAATTGAGTCCGCCGAGCAGCCAGGAAACCGTACGGCTACCCGTGGCAAAATTGGCGGTGGTGCTCAGCTGGTGCACCATCCATTCTTGTTCTATTTTACCACTCCCTTCATCCGCTACCGGAAACTGGGTGGCCTCCACGACGTGGGCCAGTTGGAAGACAACCGCCAGGAAGAATCCGCAGGAAACGCCGGCAATGAGCCAGCCGACCAACGCCGGCAACCAGCCGACCGCAACGATGGGAATACCGAAGTAAACCGCTATATAACCGATTTTGGTAGCCCAAAAGATGAAATGTTCGCGCAAAGGCATGCTTTTCCGTTCGGCCGGCTGTCCCATCCTCCCGGAAAAATATTTCTCAAAATCTTGGAACAATACCCAAGCGATATAAGAGATACCATACAATACGAACCAGTAAGCAAATTGGAACCGATGGAACCAACGATGGGGTTGGTCGGCATGCATACGCATGAACTTCACGTCGATGTCATGATCGAGGCCGTCGATGTTCGTATAGGTGTGGTGGTTGATGTTATGTTTTTGTTTCCAGAAATAGATGGTGCCGCCGAGCATGTTCAGTGTATAAGCCGATATCGAATTCAGCACCTTGTTCTTGGAGAAGCTTTGGTGCCCCCCTTCATGCATGATGTTAAACCCAATGGCGGCGAAATTGATGCCGAGCAGTATGCACAGCAGGCAGGAAAACCATACCGGCATGGCCAATGAAAGCAAGATGGTGTAAAGCGCAACGGCTGTTGTAACCAATGTTATGCTTTTGATGTAGAGCTTTCGGTTGCCGGTGTTGGCCAGTTGCTGTGTCTTGAAATAGTCGTTTACACGGGCACGGAGTGTGGAGGCGAAAGGTTTATTTATACTATTGAAACTGGTTTTGGACATTTATGGATAACTGAATTTTAAAAATTTGGGCTTCGGACCTCTCAAAAAAAACCATCCGGTTCTTACTACCGGATGGTTGCTATACAATATCTGAAAAATGGATTTAAATCAATTTGACATTTACTGCGTTGAGCCCTTTTTGGCCCTGTGCGACTTCAAATGAAACATCGTCATGCTCACGGATACGGTCTTTCAACCCCGAGGTGTGAACAAATACGTCCTTTCCGCCGTCATTGGGGGTGATGAAACCGAATCCTTTGGTTTCATTGAAAAATTTTACTTTGCCTTCTTGCATGGCATTTGGAATAAAAAATGAATAAAAAAATTAACTGCCCGTAAAGGTATGTATAATTTATTGGTATTCAGTAATTTTTAATTTCAAACTCCGTGATGCCGTTAACCGTGTTATTTTCAACCTCGTTTGTGCAATGATGATCCTTAATAATTTCAAACGGGAATCCATATACCAACGCGGCGATTTGGGGTGTTCCATATGCTCACTTACCATTAGGAAAGTTACGGCCAGCATGGCGACATTATGGCCGGTATGTAAAAGCATGGGGAAAAGCATTAACGCCCACCCCGAGCCCACGCACCACAGGCCGTGGGCCGCACCAAACATCAATGCATCGCGGTGGGCGGGCCATCCGAAAGCGGCAAGGGGCCGATGATCGTGCCCACGATTCAAACATCGTTGTTTGAGAGGTGAAAACTGCCATACCAGTGCAATGATACCTACCACCAGCGCCGGGACATACGACATCGGCATCAGCAGGTTCAGCCCTAAGATTACCCCGTTCATCACTACCCCTACCGCAAACCATATCGCTGCGTAACCGGATACAAAAAGCAATGCTAACCTGAATCTCAAGCGTCTCAGGCTACGTGTGCAGATATACTGGATCGGCGTAATCAGTTTGGGCAGCATCATGGCTAATACCATAAGCAGCCAACCGGCCATCATGCTGGACGGCGGGTTCATTTGCAACAGCATTTGCAGGGATGCGTGGGATGGTCCCTGCATCGTGATGTGGCAGTGCGCCACCGTCATGATGTGGCCAGGGTTCAATATCAGCACCATCCAGGCTAACGAACATAGTGAAAGCACCACGATACTAACGGAATACCGTAAACTCTTCGTGCTTTTCATCGTTGCTGTTCGCGGTAAATACTGATACGGCCGACGGTGATTTCTTGATGGTCGTGGATCACATTCGTTGGTAACAGGGTTACATCAAGGGAATCGATCGCCAACTTGTTTTCAAGGTACAAGTTATCGATAATGCCGGTAATGTCGATGATGAAAGTCAGTCCGCTGCCGCCATCATGGCCATCGCTTTTGGATGCATTGCGCAAACCAAACAGCGAAATATGGCCGGCAAGTTGATGATCTACAGATACCGCTAGGATATGGGCATCTACATTCCCTTTCACGTTTTCAATCTGGAGGTATACCTTATCGGGGATGTTTTTCGCCGAGGCTGCCATGAGGCTTTCTGACACCCCTTGCCAGGCACGGCTATCGAAGTTGACCGTTGTCCGCAGTCCTGATTTCCCCAATGGCTCAGGCCCGTCGTTTGCGCCAACAAGTTCTGATTGATCTCCTGTATCCATATGTCCTCCTTGTAATAAGCCCTCGGTGTCGACACCCAGTTTATTTAGCCGTTGTTCAAGTGCATCTGCCAATATAGGTGTTTTTTCCGGTACAAGGCTGTCATAAGCATAATCCAGCGGTTTCAAGCTGGTTACATCGGCGGGCGTATACACCCACGCATGTCCATCAGGCATGGGCATGGCAAATGCGCGTTCGCCTGTAGCAGTTGGGCCATTGAGCCAATTGGGGTCAACGGGGTTTTGGTTGCCCATGGCATTCCATGCCGCCCACATCCGGTCGATATTGCAATGGTGCAGGTAAAATATCGGATCGAGTGCTGCAAGGCCGGGATCGGACATCAAGCCCCAAAGCGTGTCACTCGGATTCCCGCCGACCTGTACGTGGACGAGATTGTGTGGGTTGCTTTCGAGGTTGCCACTCACTTTCCCGGTGTGTGAAAAGCCGGTGGACGGGCCGCCATACCCCGGCCAGTGGGTAGCCGTATTGCTACCGGTAAATAGGGTTCCGTTTTGGCATTCCCTTGTCGTCGGTGGGATTTGGATATAAACGTTTCCGTCACTGTTGGGGCCGAACCTGGCCTTTACGAAAAGCGGGTTTGAACTGCCATCGGGCAAGGATTCTTGCATAAAAGCGGGCGGAATCATATATTCATCGTTCGGCCCGAAATAATTCCAATAGGGTAGGGCCCAATCGTCCGGCCCCCCTAAGCCGACTATGGCTGCACGGACCTGGGCTTCCAAGGCGATGAGATACCCGCGGTGCCAAGGTGCGAAATACCAGCTCTGGTGCTGGCACTGGTTCCAGAATTTGTCCTGTACGCTTGGAGAAGGTACGGGTTTAGCTGGAACATTTGGCGGGCCTGGAATAAATCCCCATCCCGGGAATGCGTTGTCTTCAATGTATTCGCCGTGTATGGCCGCGAAAAACCACCAACTGTTCGGGTCATCCAATGAGCGAGATTGCATCACGCCCACCCCCTTGGCATACCAAAGCAGGTCGGTATTGTCAAAAGTTCCGTTTCCCACCCATGCATTCTTTCGAATAAATTTATCCATCGTATGAGTTTATTAATTGTCCTACTCGTTTGGCTTTTCGGATACGCCCCGTTTTTTTTGTGGTCGCTGGTCTCCACGATGTTAATCAGGTAAATCGTCGTGTTTTTTTGATACGTAGGTATAAACCGGATGCAATAGCATGTTTCGTCATAGATATATGGTAAACTGGTAAATGTAACGGTGGTAAATGTAATTACGGTAAAGGTAATATATTGGAAACGAAGAAACAATAACCAAGCGGCCGTTTTTTAAATAACCTCCGTTTGGCAAAATACCTATTTATAGGTATTGACCTGTTAGGGCAACGGCCTTACCTTAGCTCACGGTAAATGTTTTATTAAGGGGTCCCCGTCGCCATGACGGGGGCTGCTTTCCAAACAGGTCTTTTCATACATTAGGTTTATAATTGGTTAGTTTCCGAAAGCCCCGATCCTCCCCGTTTCGGGGTTTTCTTTTACGTTAGACCTCACTTGCCACCCTTGCAAACTTATTCCGGTACTCGATCGGCGTAAGCCCGGTGATTTTCTTGAATATGTCCCTGAACGCTTTTGTGTCCGTATAGCCCACATCGAACATGATTTCGGTTACGTTCTTCCTCGCTGCTTCAAAGAACTTTTTGGCGGCTTCTATCCGTACCCGCTGTATGTAAGCAATGGGGGTGTTGTTGGTGGCTTCTTTAAAGCGCCGTTCAAATGTCCTGCGGCCAGTATTGATCAGCTTCGCCAGCGTTTCAATGGATATCTTTTCGCTATAATTTTCTTCAATGTAATCCTGTACTTTTTGGATGTCATCATCGCCATGGTTCCGTTGGCCTTTGAATATCGCAAATTGGGATTGGCTATCCCGCCCGATATCCAGCGCAAAATATTTTGAAACCAAAATGGCTGTTTCCCGGTCCGCAAACTTTTCAACCAGATACAGTATCAAATTCCATAGACTGCTTGCGCCACCGCTGCTGTATATGTTGTCGTGTTCGGTTATGATCGCACCATCTTCCACTTCCACTTCGGGGTACCGTTCCCTGAACTCGTTGATGTACGCCCAATGTGTGGAGCATTTCCGTCCGTTTAGTAAACCCGTTTCCGCCAGCAGGAACGCGCCGATACACAAGCTGGCCAGGCTCGCGCCCTTCTCGTGCAACTTCTTGAAATAGGGTACCGCTGCTGCATTGGCTGCGATTCCCTTGGCAGCATCGCCAAATGTAGGTGGTATGATGAGTAAATCCGTTTCGGCCACTTCACTGATCAACCGATCGGTTTTTATGGTGTATTCGCCATTGTTTGCCGGTACATGTGTGTTCAAACCCACATATTCAACATTGAAAATGGGTTGTTTACCAAATGTGGTTAGGAATTCATTGGCGGTGTTGAAGGTCCTGAAGGGTGGTGTAACGGCTTCAATTACGCCATACTCAGGCACAAAAACAGAGATCTGCATATCAATCATTGGTTATTGCCCTGCAAGGTAAAAATAGTTTGTCATAATTTACCCCTAAGATTGTCATTTTCACAACAGTCGCCATTTTAAATCCTGTCGTAATTTTGAATCGTAGATTTTGATTAACACCATTTAATTAACAAAAATTGAACAACAATGGCACAAGCAACAAAAATCACCGTAGAAGCAACCGCAAATGCATCCGTTGCAAAAGTTTGGAAGGCATGGAACACACCGGCCGATATTATGCAATGGAATACGCCCGATCCCAGTTGGCATAGCCCCAGCAGCGAAAACGATCTGCGGATAGGGGGTAAGTTCAAGAACCGCATGGAGGCCAAGGATGGCAGCTTCGGGTTTGACTTCGAGGGTATTTATGATAACGTGGAAGAGCATCGGGAAATAACGTATACCATGCCCGATGGGAGAAAGGCCACAACGGTGTTTGCCGAGGGGGATGGGGGAACAACCATTGCCACGACTTTCGATGCCGAATCAGAAAACGACCCTCAATTTCAGAAACAAGGATGGCAAGCCATCTTGGACAACTTTGTGAAATATGTGGAAGCAAATTAATTTATAAACCGTTAATTATTGTGAAATGAAGAAGAACAAGATTATCTTTTGGGTGGCAACAACCATCATTATCCTTTGGGAAGGCGTGATGCCGCTTAGCACATTGCTTTTTGCTCCGGACCAGGCCACCGTGGGAACTGCACCTTTGGGCTATCCCGATTACTTTGCCTATACCCTTATTATCTGTAAAGCATTGGGGGTTTTGGCGATTTCCTTTCCCAATGTACCCGCGAAGCTGCGGGAATGGGCATACGCTGGACTTTCCTTCAATTTAATCTTCGCGTTCATTAGCCATGCATGTGTGGATAAGAACATCGGGTTTATGCTCATGCCGTTGGTGGTGTTGGGTATTCTGGCTGTATCTTATGTGTATGGCCATAAAATACGGGCGAAATAGCCAAAAAGCTCGTCAAGTCATTTAGATTATAAATTAAAACTTTAATAAGATGGAGAATCAAACGGTTTCATTGCATCGGGTCATCAAGGCGAGTCCCGAAAAGGTATTTCGGGCATTTGCCGACCCTTTGGCACATGCTACTTGGTTGCCGCCCTACGGCTTTATTTGCACCGTTGAGCATATGGATTTCCAAGTAGGAGGGACATATCACATGACGTTTATCAATTTCAGCACAGGGAATGGGCATTCGTTCGGTGGCTCATACCTGGAAATACAACCCAATGAATTGATCAAGTACAGCGATGCCTTCGATGACCCCAATATGCCCGGAGAAATGACAACCACGGTGTGGCTGAAAGCCGTTTCGTGCGGCACCGAACTGAAGGTCGTGCAGGAAGGAATTCCAACGGTAATACCGGCGGAAATGTGTTATTTAGGTTGGCAAGAGTCGTTGGAGAAGTTAATCAAGTTGGTAGAACCCGAAATCCCCGACGCTTAGTACATGCTGATATGGTTGAGGCTAATCATACTAAATTTGTGAGTGCGATCTTTCTTACCTTTTCCGGTAATTGCAAGAAAGCACTCACCTATTACCAAACCTGTTTTGGCGGTAGGCTGCAATTTGAAATGTTCGAAAGGGCCCCGCAGGGTTTTGCAGATACGCCGGTGGTCAGTGGTTCGCTTATTTCAGACCGCATCGTTATCCACGGTTCTGACTTGGTGCATAACGAAGGACGTACCCTGGGGAATTACATGGCTATTTTCCTGCCTTGTAAAAATGCGGATGACCGGGGATTGCTTATCGAGAAATTGGGGCTTAACGCAAGGGACACGGTTGCCGCGGATAACGATGATCAAAAGTTGATCGAAATCACCGATGTGTTCGATGTACGATGGGTGTTGGGGGTATGACCCCGTACCCATCGTCTATTACAACAGCAAAATGTTTGAATGGCATTGCCCTTCTAACTAACGAATTACTTAATGAATAATGCTGCAATACCCAATACCGCCTCTGCGGTTAGCGGTTCGTCAAAGGATTGGGTTGCTGCATCCATGGATAATTTGCCTTCCTTTCCGTTCAATGAGGTGATATCCACACCTGCTTGCATGACATTGTCTTCACCCGCATATATGGGGTCTACCACCGCACCTATTCCGCTATCATTCGCCCCCGTTATCCAAGGTTTTTGGTTGGCGGCTGCGCCTCCACGGGCACGCCTCATCTGGCGGATGTGTGCCGCGTGGCGTGCTTCTGCCGAATGGATCTGCAGTGCCGCGGTCAGTACAACCTGGTTGCCCTTCAGTAATCCCGCTTGCCCTTTGTACGCCCTTACGCCGGTATCTTCAAACGCCTGTGCAAGCGCCAAAAACGTATCGTAATCGGTAAACACGTTGTCAAATGTGCCCCCGGCTGTAAAATCAAAACCGGGTTTGGAAACCGCATCCGACCCGAGCACTTGTTTCAGGAATGCCACATGGGCGATTTCGTGGTCGCGTATCGTGGTGATAGCGCCCGTTGGTGGCCCCGAAGGTACCAACCCGGACGTTGCTGCACCCATGGTATAGAATTCTGCCTCCAGATACTCCAAGGTGAGCGCGTAGTTAAGCACGCCGGTTACATCGGTAGGCACCTGCCCGTAGGCTTTCTTAAACAACGACCCCAGCATAAAAGGCAAGGCAGCGGCGGCTACTTTAGTACCCATTGAAGCCATGTCTTTGATTGCTTTCCGGCGTGGACTTATGCGTTCGTGGAATTCCGGATCCACATGGTTGATTTCATCGAATATGCTAAATAAGTTCATGGTTTCGTTTGTTAGTAAGTGGGTAAATCTGTTACGTCTATTGGCGATTTGATAAAGGGTGCAGCTGCTTGCAAGACCACTGTAGGGCTATGGGAGAGGTCCAATCCGTTCGCATCAATCGCTTCGTCGTTGGCAAACGAACCGTTCTCAATCAGGTCGCGAACCAAAGCGGCATGTCGCGCCTCCACCGATACGATCTTGCCCGCCAATGCCAGGTAATTCACATCTGCAATCAACCATCCGGCCCCATTGTAAGCCGACACACCAAGATCTTCGAATGTCTTGGCTGTTGCCAATACGCTGCCCCTGCTTGAGAAATTGACCGCGGAAAAATCAAACGCTAATGATGCGATGGCCTGTTGTCCCAAAGCGGCTTTAAAAAATTCACGATGGGCAATTTCATGATCCCTTATATCTGTCATTAGCATGCGCTCCCCATCTGAAATACTGCCATAAGGATTGGCCACCACTTTCGTATAAAATGCGGCTTCCAGCTGCTCTAGGGCATATGCGTAGTTCAGGATGGCGATATCACCACTGCCAAAGTAAAACTCATCGCCGCCCATATCCGGGCCGGGATTATCCTTTTTGCATCCCAAAGCCACCAAGGCCGCGGCGGCCGCACCCGCCCCGGCGTAACGGAGAAATTGCCGTCGCTTTACGGATGTGTCGGAAACTTCGCCTACCGGCCGCAGCCGGGCATCTGTTTTTTCAATCGAATTTTTCATGGATGTATCATTTAGTTAATTAAACCTTGTATGATTGATGGTAAACTGCTGTATATACGAGGCCGGCGGGATTTCGGATTTACCCGCGGAAAAAAAAATGCGATCGATGAATCCATAGTGTTGAGCGTTCCGTATGTACACATTATTTATATTTCGGTTTCAAAAGCAAGAAAAAAAAGCTATCATTACCACGAATTACGACGATCGAAGCAATTTGCCCTCAAAGCTGCCATACACGGAAACCGAACTGGTTGAGTTGTTGAAACTCAAGAGCCAACGGGCTTATAATTATCTATATGACAATTACTCGGCTGCTATATACGGCGTCATTTGTAAGGTGATCAGTGACACGGACGAGGCGGCAGATGTGATGCAAGAAGCGTTCATTAAGATATGGAAGAATATCGAGCAGTATGATCCCCATAAAGGTCGGTTGTTTACCTGGATGATCAATATCGCTAGAAACCTAGCCATCGATTACGTCCGTTCGTCACGATCCAAGAATAGCAGCAAGACCGAAACGCTGACCGAGACGACGCCATTGGACGTTGGGGACTATACCGACCATATCAAAACCGATCACCTCGGGTTAAATAAGGTGATCAATGAACTTACATCGGACCAGAAAGCAATCATTGACTTAGCATATTTCCAAGGATATACGCAAGAGGAAATCGCAAAGGAACTAAATTTGCCATTGGGAACAGTAAAGACGCGTGCAAGGGCAGCACTGTTGAAATTGAAACATTTGTTTGTTTAACGTTGAATATACAGGAATACATATCATCAGGAATCATTGAAAACCATGTGCTTGGTTTGACGTCTCCTGCCGAAGATGCTGAGGTGGTAAAGCTGTCCGAGCAATACCCCGAAGTGCGGCAAGCAGTGCGCGACGCAGAAGAAGCATTGATGAACTACGCCCTGTTGCATGGCAAAACGCCACCATCCAACACCAAAGACAAAATTTTTGAAGCATTGGCTGAAGAGGGGTTGGTGGGTGGAATGTCCGGAATGGACGCCCAGAGTGGGAGCAGTGTCGGCACAGGACCAGCAAGGTCCCATCGCATTACCCGCATCCTTGCGGTCGCGGCGTCTTTGCTATGGGTGGCTAGTGTTGCTTTCCATTTGTTTAAGATGGCCGATTTCAAACAACAAATCCGTCAATTAGAGCAGGAAAGGACCGACCTGATTGCACAGAATGAAACATTCATGGCACAAATTCAGGAAGCACATCAAGAACTAAAGGTGCTTGGCAACCCTTCGTTCAAGACGGTAGTCTTAAGTGGGGTGCCAGGCCATGATGATAACCGGGCATTGGTCTATTGGCACACGACATCCCATGAAGTATACCTCAAGCCGGATAACTTACCAACGCTACCCGCAGACAAGCAATACCAGTTATGGGGAATTATAGCCGGCAAGCCGGTTAGCGCTGGAACCTATGCCTTGCCAGGTACAAACGAAACCCTGCAGCAAATGGTTTCGTTGAAAGACGTAGAAATGTTTGCCATCACGATTGAGCCCACCGGAGGCAGTGAACAACCCACACTGGACCAAATGGTGGTGGCGGGCGAACCCCTTTAGCCATACCGCTTCCATCCTCCCGTTGTGTCCTCGTTATCGCATCAACTCGCGCCGCCACTCGGTATACCTATTTTCAAAAATGAAAAACCAAGCGGGTGTATCATTCGTATATCATGCTATAGTGTGTTGAATTTATGACGTGAGATGTGAAAAATTATGAGACGAAAAAGAAGGTCGCAATTGTGGAAGACGATCATGATCTCCGCGAAATGGTTGAGTTTGTTTTAACAGAGGCGGACTTTGAAGTAATTGGCTATGGGCGGGCGGCAGCATTCTGGGAGGGGCTGGGGATGGACAAACCAGACTTGATCCTGCTTGATGTCATGCTGCCAGACGGGAATGGCGTGGACATCTGTAAAGAACTCCATTCGGCACGTAACACGGCAGATATTCCCATTCTCATCATGTCAGCTGTGCACGACCATATCGATGCTTGTGCGGACGCAGAATTCGTAAGGAAGCCGTTTAATATCGATGACCTCGTTTCCCGTGTGCGAAGGCGGATGGTCTGACAAGTGCGCCTTCTTGAATTTTTGCCTACCTTGCCGTGCCGTTACCATTTCCTTAGCGCCGGTTTACCGATTCCTTACCTTTTGCTTACCATTTGCTTACCACTGCCTTAGTCTTCGCTTACTACTGGCTTACCTTTTCCTTACCTCCGCCTTACCAATTCCTTACCAGTTCTTTACCTATTCCTTACCAAATCCTTACCTCGGCTATACCAAATCCTTACCTATCCTTTACCAAAGGAGTAAACAAAAGGTACAAAAAGGGTACGCCCAAGGTATGGGAGGTGTAGGTTAGGGTTATTTCTCCAAGAACCGATTGCCGCTCGAACTACCGGATTATGGGCTTCCCTTTTTCAATTAGGTTAATGCTTTTTCGTCGACTAACCGACTTTATGCCTCGTGAAGAGTTGAATTTGCCGTTACTATATGGAAAATTGCTGATTTTCAACTATGTTTGCATTATCGTAGTAAGATAGATATTTGGTTGAAAAATAAATTGTTTAATTCAATTGCTGTCGTACGCTGGCGATACTGGAATAACCTGGTAGGTAAACCTGATGAAATGCCGCGCCAAAACCGTGGGTTTAATGTGGTATCGATATTCGTATTCCTGTTGTTGGCTATCCTGATACCACTCGATTGGTATTTGGGGTTGACCGAAATCGCTATGGTACTCCTCGCTACCGAAGGGATGCTTCTCGTAATGTATTGCCTTTCGCGGTATCGCGGACTGTACCAGTTGGGATTACAGGTTTATATGGCTTGGAGTTATCTGCTGATCACCTTCGTTTTCCTTTATAACGGTGGCAGTGATGGGCCGGCACTCTATTTTTTTCTACTGTCTTATCAGCTTATCATCGTTTTTGCGAGCGAACGCCTGCAACCGGTGGGGATGGCGTTACACCTTATTTTCCCTGTTGGTCTGTTGGTGCTCGAATACATCCACCCGACGATCGTAATGGCTGGCTACGAATCCGAAAATGCCCGTTATATCGACCTCATTACATCGTTGCCCGTCATCGTCGTTTCCATTTTTCTAACCACGCGGTACCTCCGCAGGGCCTATGACCGTGAGCGGGCGGCGGCCGAGGCTCGGGCTAAATTGATTGAACACCAGAGCGAGCGCATCAAGAACCAAAATCGGTTGTTGCGGGAGGCGAACCATGAAAAGTTGGAATTGATTTCCATTTTGGGCCACGACCTGAGGAACCCTTTGAACGCGATTACCGGTACACTCGAAATCCTATCGCAAGCAGATCTTCCTCCGCAGGAGGAGCGGAAGCTGAAAGAAGATCTATTGATTGCCGCACGGAACACATCCGGTCTGCTGAATAACGTGCTCTCATGGGTGCTTGCGCAGATAAAGGGGATTAACCCTGTTTTTAACGCAGTAGACCCGATGGTCGTTATCAACCGTGTATTGGACATACAGCGGTTTATCGCTGAGAAAAAGGGAATAGCTATTCGCGTGGATGCGGCTGCTTATGTCCGGGTAGCTGCCGACACGGAGATGCTGGAGCTGATTGTCCGCAACCTCGTCAGCAATGCCATTAAATTTACGGGGCAGGGAGGGCAGGTAATCGTGGGCGTAGTTGAAAACCCCGGACAGGAAGAATGTACCATCTTTGTACGCGACAACGGCGTGGGGTTGACAGACGAAGATATCAAGGAAATTTTTAACGGTCAAATTCAATCGACATACGGTACCGAAAGCGAGAAAGGGATTGGTTTGGGTTTGTTCTTGTGCCGCGAACTGACTCATCGGCTGAATGGAAGGATAAATGTGGAAAGTGTGCCAGGGATGGGCTCCACGTTCCACCTCACCTTGCCGATAGCTCATTCGGCAATGGCCGATGGGCGGGAAACCGAAGGCATACCCGATGGCGAAGCCTATGCATAGCATCCCTATCTCCAAGCATGGCACATTTTTGGCGGCCTAGTGGTTGTTATGGGAGGAAAAATGATTACATATTTTGCATGGGTGGGCATGTTGCTGTTGATTGGGGTAAGTGCTTGTGAGCAGAAAACGCCGCTCCTTACCGGCACAAAGGAGGGCGATGAAGGAAAGCTACGGGAATTACGGGAGAAAATCGATACGCTTTCGCTGATGTATCCCTGCGGCGACGCCTCTGAGTGGCGGTTTACTGCCATCGGCGCGAAGGCATGCGGCGGCCCGACAGGCTACGTACCCTATTCAACCAGGTTGGATACAGCTGCTTTCCTGAAAATGGTGAAAACCTATACTGCGCTTCAAGATGCGTACAATCGCGAATATGGCATTGCTTCAGATTGCGCCTATGTAACCCCACCCAGTGAGGTGGTCTGCGAAGAGGGCAAACCGACATTTGCCTCAACGCGGCCGTAGCCCGAACAATACCCGCAGAATACCCACCCGTTTAATCAATAGTTCATAGCAGGCAAAGCAACTTGCAATGGTGAGCAACAACACTGCATCAGGGTTGATTATAGCGATGGAAAATATGGTGTATGGCATAAATTATGATGCAAATGCCCCTACAAAACCTATCTTTGTTGGCGAACGAAATGCCGATAGATATCCGCAAATCGCGCCAAATACCTCGTGTTTTATTGCCCGCTGGCAGTGGTGCAGACAGAGAAACAAATCAAGGCCACACTGGAAGAAAAGGGGTTGCTGTGATTGTACGATAAATAAAGTGAATTATGGAAGTAAAATGGGGGATTATCGGAGCAGGGGACGTAACCGAGGTGGAGAGCGGCCCAGCATTCCAGCAAGTAGCACATTCTCAATTGGTGGCGGTGATGCGACGGGACGCGGCGAAAGCCAAAAGTTATGCCGAGCGCCACGGGGTGCCACGGTGGTACACCGATGCACAGCAGCTCATTGACGATCCGGAGGTCAATGCCATCTATGTGGCTACACCACCTGATACACATGCGCAATACGCTACCATGGCTATGCAGGCGGGGAAGCCGGTGTACCTCGAAAAACCGATGACATTAAACCGTGCGGAGGCAAAGGCATTGGTGGAAGCGCAGCGGGCATGCGGGGTGAGACTATCGGTAGCCCATTACCGTAGGGAACAACCCTATTTTAAAAAAGTGAAGGAACTGATTGATAACCAAATTGGCATGCCACGGGTTGCCAACTTGCGGTATTATCAGGAACCGCTGCCCGCGGAGGTGCTGCAATCCCCTGGCATGCAGTGGCGACTGAATCCGGCACAGTCTGGTGGAGGCTTGTTCCACGATCTGGCCCCGCACCAGGTCGACCTGATGCGGGGCCAGATCGTGGAACAAGCCTCCACCAGACTGTGCCGGATTCAGTCGCCACTGCATGCCAGGGGATTGCAGCACCTCCGCGG
>NZ_JBMQOC010000059.1:0-55917 GCF_053550995.1 Parapedobacter sp. | reverse complement strand
GCTGGTAATGAAACGCGCATTGGAAGAGCGGCTGGGTTATGGTAAACGGTCGCGCGATTATGAACCGGAAGTGGAACAGCTTATCCGGTTGTACCAATCCGGAGGGGCCGTAACCGATATCCTGAATGCGGATATCGCGGCGGAACGCGGACAGGGCGATAGCGAACGGCTGTTTGAGCATATAGACGGCATCAAATTCCTTAACCATGAGATGGGATGTGGGGGTACACGCATCGATTCGGACGCGTTATGCGGTCTTCTTGCTGGATACATCACCCATCCGAATGTGGCAGGGGCTACCGTGCTAAGTCTAGGATGCCAGCACGCGCAGGCGTCGATACTCCGTGACGAAATTGCCAAGCGCGACCCACAGTTCGATAAACCACTGTATGTTTTTGAACAACAGCTGGTGGGTACGGAGACCGAGCTGATCCAACTGGCGCTCAAGCATACATTTGCCGGCTTGATGCAAGCCAATACCTTGCGTCGCCAGCCTGCACCGCTCAGCAAGCTTTGCATCGGTCTGGAGTGCGGTGGGTCCGACGGTTTCTCCGGTATATCTGCCAATCCCGCATTGGGCTATGTGTCCGACATGCTGGTAGCATTGGGTGGGTCGGTTATTTTATCCGAGTTCCCCGAATTGTGCGGCGTTGAGCAGGAGTTGAGCGACCGGTGCGTGGACGAAGAGACGGCATTGCGGTTTATGTCATTGATGAACACCTACAACGAGCGGGCGGAAGCGGATGGGTCGGGATTTTACGCCAATCCATCCCCGGGCAATATCCGCGATGGCTTGATTACCGACGCCATCAAATCGGCCGGTGCCGCAAAGAAAGGCGGAACTTCACCGGTTACGGCGGTGGTAGATTATCCCGGTGTGGCCAATACGCCGGGCCTGAACCTGCTGTGCACACCGGGTAACGACGTGGAAAGCACCACCGCCGAGGTTGCCGCTGGTGCCAATGTCGTGTTGTTTACCACCGGATTAGGAACGCCCACCGGCAATCCGATTGCACCCGTCATCAAGTTGGCAACCAATACCAAGTTGTATGAACGGATGCCCGACATTATCGACTTGAACTGCGGTACCGTCATTGAGGGCAAGGAAACCATTGAACAGGTCGCACATCGTATCCTCCGTTTTGTCATCGACGTGGCGAGTGGCATTGCGCAACCCAAGGCGGTACAATTGGGGCAGGATGATTTTATTCCCTGGCGAAGGGGAGTGTCTTTGTGAGGCTTTTGAGGTTTGAGACATGAGACATGAGACATGAGACAACAGGCAACAGACAATAGACGTTAGGCGTAAACAGCAAACAGCAAACAGCAAACAGCAAAACAGCAAAAATAATGACGAAAAGACTAGCTGGAAAAACAGCGATTATTACGGGTGGCGGTAGCGGCATCGGCCGCGCAATCAGTTGGCGGTTTGCCGAAGAAGGGGCTACTGTTCATATCCTCGAACTGAACACTTCAGCTGCGGACGAACTGGCGGTAGCTATCCGTGAAACAGGCGGGCAGGCAACTGCCCACCGATGTGACGTCAGTGTGCAGCACGACGTCCATAACGTTATTGCCGCCATCGGCCCCGCCGATATCCTCGTCAACAACGCTGGTATTGCGCATGTAGGTAAACTGGAAAACACATCGGAGGACGACTTCGATCGCATCATTAAGGTCAATGTCAAAGGGGCCTACAATGTGCTGCACGCGGTGGTGCCGCTGATGAAGAAGCAAGGGGGCGGTGCCATCCTCAACATGGCTTCGATAGCGACCCTCGTCGGCATTACCGACCGATTCGCGTACTCCACCAGTAAGGGTGCCGTCTTAGCCATGACCCTGTCGGTCGCCCGCGATTACCTGCACGATGGCATTCGGTGTAACAGTATTTCGCCGGCACGTGTGCATACCCCGTTTGTGGATGGGTTCATCGCCAAGAATTACCCCGGTAAAGAAGCGGAAATGTTTGAAACACTTTCCAAAAGCCAGCCCATTGGCCGCATGGCCCAGCCCGAAGAAATCGCCTCCCTGGCGTTGTATCTGTGCTCCGATGAAGCGGCATTCATCACCGGCAATGACTACCCCATTGACGGTGGTTTTGTCACGTTGAATAATTGATGAGATTTGAGATGCGAGATTTAAGACGCTAGACAACGGACGTTAGGCGTAAACAGCAAACAGCAAATAGCAAAAAAGCAAAACACAAGAAATGAAACTAATCCGATATGGCGACTCCGGCCATGAAAAGATAGGAGTGCAGCAAGAGGGTGTAAATTATGATGTCTCCGCTTTTGGTGGCGACTATGATGAGGCATTTTTTGAAAACAATGGCATTGCCCGGCTGGAAGAATTCATCAAAGCCAACGAAGGTAAATTAATTGCCGTGCCTGAAGGTGCACGCGTCGGGAGCCCGATAGCACGCCCGTCGAAAATCCTCTGCATCGGTCTTAATTATCGCGACCACGCTAAAGAGACAGGTGCTAAGATTCCTGAAGAACCCATTATCTTCATGAAGTCCACCACATCTTTATGTGGGCCGTATGATGATATTGTCATCCCCAAAAATTCGACAAAGACCGACTGGGAAGTGGAGTTCGGCATTGTTATCGGCAAGCGGGCATCCTATGTTTCCGAAGCCGACGCGTTCGATCATGTGGCCGGCTACGTTTTACATAATGACGTTTCGGAGCGCGAGTTTCAATTGGAGCGGGGCGGCACCTGGGACAAAGGGAAAGGTTGCGACACCTTTGCACCAATCGGCCCGTTCCTGGCTACCAAAGACGAAATAAAGGATATAAATGATGTGCGCCTGTGGCTTACCGTAAATGGCACCACCTACCAAGATGGCAGTACCCGCGACCTCATTTTCAGCGTGCCCTTTGTCATCAGTTACGTCAGCCAGTTTATGACGTTGCTACCCGGCGATGTGATTTCTACCGGTACACCGGCAGGGGTGGGGCTTGGCTTCAATCCGCCCATTTACCTCAAACCCGGCGACGTGGTCGAGTTGGGCGCCGATGGATTGGGCACTTCGCGCCAGGTAGTGAAAGCGTACCAAGGCTAATGTATATGCATGGATCGCATCGATAGTCATCAGCATTTCTGGCGATACCACCCGGTAAAAGATGCCTGGATTACCGAAGATATGGCTGCTATCCAGCGCGATTTCCTGCCATCCCAATTGAAGCCGTTGATGGACGCCCATCGGGTGTCGGGGTGTGTGGCGGTGCAAGCCGACCAATCGGAAATGGAAACATTGTTTCTGCTGGAACTCGCCGAACAGCACCCCTTTATCCGCGGTGTTGTCGGCTGGGTGGATTTGCAGGCACCCGACGTAGCCGACCGGCTGGCGCATTTCTGCCGCTTTCCCAAATTCAAGGGCGTCCGCCATATCGTGCAGGGCGAGCAAGATCCCCGCTTTTTGCTGCGCCCGGAATTTATGGCTGGCATTGAAGCGTTGGCACCGCACGGGCTTACCTATGACATTCTCGTGAAGCCGCATCAGCTCGAAGCAACGGCTGAATTTGTTGCCAACTTCCCCGGACAGCCGTTCGTTATCGATCACCTGGCAAAACCTTATATGAAGGCGGCGGTACATGAGCCTTGGGCAACGCAGCTGGCGGATATTGCCGCGTACGGCAATGTATGCTGTAAACTGTCGGGGATGGTTACCGAGGCCGATTGGGCCGCATGGAAACCGGCGGATTTTGCCTTTTACATCCAACATGTATTCGCGGTATTCGGCCCCCACCGGGTACTGTTCGGTTCTGATTGGCCCGTGTGTAACGTAGCCGCGCCATACGGGGAAGTTGTCGGCATAGTGGAGCGGGCAATCGACCACCTGCCACCCTACGAACAGGAACTGATTTGGCATACCAATGCCGTGGATTTTTACCACTTATAGTATCATGGACTTAAAATTGAAGGATAAGGTTGTCGTAGTAACCGGCGGAGCCAAAGGGATCGGTAAAGGGATTGCCTTGGCGTTGGCTGCCGAAGGGGCCATCCCCGTTATAGTGGGGCGCAAACAGGGTGATAACGAGAAGGTGCGGTCGGAGATTGTGGCAGCGGGCGGACAAGCGTTTTGCGTGGAAGCCGAGTTGACGCAGCCCGAAGAATGCGAGCGAGCAATAGCTGATGCACTGGCCCGTTTCGGCCGTATAGACGGTTTGGTGAACAATGCCGGCGTAAACGACAGTGTGGGACTGGAAAATGGAAGCTATCAGCAATTCATGGATAGCCTGCATAAGTCGCTGATCCATTACTATCTTTTGGCGCACCATGCACTGCCGGCCTTGAAGAAAAGCAAAGGGAGTATCGTCAATATCGGTTCGAAAACCGCTGACACCGGCCAGGGGGGGACCTCGGCTTATGCTGCTGCCAACGGCGGGCGCAATGCCTTGACACGGGAATGGGCAGTAGAGCTGCTGAAATATGGTATCCGGGTGAATGCCGTGATTGTGGCCGAATGTTATACGCCGTTGTATGATCGATGGATCAAGACACTGCCCAATCCGCAGGATATGTTAAAGAAAATCACCGACCGCATCCCGTTGGGTCAGCGGATGACGACCGCTTCGGAAATCGCCGACACAGTGGCCTTCCTTTTGTCTGAACGATCGAGTCATACCACGGGGCAACTGGTGTATGTGGATGGCGGCTATGTACACCTGGATCGTGCCATCGATTAGCAGCTATTCAACCACCACACCCATTTTACTGAATTTGTCGATACGGTCGTTTACCAATTGGACGACCGTTTTCTTTTGGAGGACAGCCAAATCACTTAGGAGTTGCTGTTTGACCGCTTCCGCGATTTCTTGCGGGTTGTGGTGGGCGCCACCAAGGGGTTCTTTGATGATGCCGTCGATGAGGCCATTTTTCGACATATCGGCGGCCGTCAATTTCAACGCCTCGGCAGCCCGGTCCTTATAATCCCAGCTCCGCCATAGGATGGAAGAGCATGATTCGGGCGATATAACCGAGTACCAGGTATGTTCCAGCATGTATACCTTGTCGCCCACGCCAATGCCCAGCGCGCCACCCGAGGCACCTTCCCCGATAACGACGCAGATGATGGGCACCTTCAATACGGCCATCTCCATCAGGTTCCGCGCAATCGCCTCTCCCTGTCCGCGCTCTTCGGCCTCTATCCCCGGATAGGCTCCCATCGTATCGATGAGTGTAACCACCGGTTTGCCGAATTTCTCGGCGAGCTTCATGAGCCGTAGTGCCTTTCGGTAGCCTTCGGGGTTAGCCATGCCAAAGTTTCGGAATTGGCGCTCTTTGGTGTTTTTGCCTTTTTGGTGACCGATAACCATCACCGATTGGCCGCCAATGGTAGCAAAGCCGCCCACCATGGCTTTGTCATCGCGCACATTCCGGTCGCCATGGAGCTCGATGAAATCATCGCAGATCAGGTTGACATAGTCGAGGGTTTGGGGCCGGTCAGGGTGGCGCGACATCTGCACCTTTTGCCAACCCGTCATGTTATTGTATATCTCCAGTTTGGTTTTCTCCAGTTTGTCCTGCAATTCCGCCAAGGTAGCACTCATGTCTACCTTCGTCTTATCGGCTACCTGGTTTACCTTCTCAATCTGCATCAGCAGATCGGCAATGGGCTTTTCAAAATCAAACGTTGTCTCCATACATGCAGTATTGCGAAAATCGGCTGCTAAGGTAGGGAATTGTAGCGATTAATAAAAAAGTAGGTTTGTAGGCACTGGCGTGGTTTTTGCGTTCATTTGCATTGTTCAGTTAAATCATACATTTTCGATAACGTCTATGGTCAGATCTATTACCCTCTCTTTTCTGGTTTCGTGTATGTTTGCCGTTGCTGCCCAAGCGGATACCTACCCGGGCGTTTTGTTTGAAAACAGCGTACTGAAAGGAAATTATATGTACAGCGATGTCTACCACGGCGAACACAGCTGGGTGGAAAATGCCGCTGGACGGTTGCCCGTGTCAGACTCCATTTTCTTTACACCAGGTAACTCCCTTTCGTTGAAATATATGTCTGCAGCGAATGGCGATTGGCACACGCAGATTAATTTCCCGAAAACAGCCAATAGCTACTTTTTGGATGTGGCGGACGTGTTGACGTTCAAATTGTATGTCGTATCCAACACCGAGCCCGGGGCGTTGCCCAGGTTGTCGGTGACCCAGCGCGATACCGTAAGCAACAGCTTTGAGCTGGCCGACTATATTGATGGTTTCCGCACAAACATGTGGCTCGATGTGCGTGTGCCGGTTAAGGCCATCGGCGGACTCCTGTCGGGAGAGCCTATTGAGGGCATCCGGTTATCCCAAGGGCAGGCTGATACCGCCACCCATTGGCTGTATATCGATCAAATCGAGTTTGTTTCTGCAAATCCGCCGCGGGCGAAACTATCGTCGCCAGCAGTGCTGGCCTCGGCTACGCCCTACGACCGGCACGTGGACCTTACTTGGCAATTACCACTCACGCCGAGTATCCGGTATATCAAGGTTTACCGCGCGGAAGACAATGAACATTTCGAGCCCGTAGCCATCCGGCCAGTGTTTGTACAGAAGTACACCGATTTTGTGCCGTATCCGGATAAAACATATTACTATAAGATTGCATGGGTAGATTACGATTACCTCGAATCGCCGTTTTCAGATGCGGTTGAAGCGACGACACAAACGGCCAGCGACAGCACCTTACTAGACTTTATGCAAGCTGCCCATTTCAATTATTTCATGGAGCATGCTGAAATAAACTCCGGTATGCACGCCACCCACTTCGGTATCGACGACGCTACCGTATCGGTAATGGAAACCGGCTTGAGTATATTGTCGCATGTGGTTGCCGTGGAACGCGGTTTTATATCGCGGAAGGTCGCCATCGACCGGCTGCGGCGGATGGTCGACTTCCTGGCGAAAGTGGAGCGCTATCACGGGGCTTTCCCAGCGGCGATTGACGGACGTACCGGAAAGGGTATTTTCGAAGTGGACAGTGTGCCGGAGGCCGATCTCCCCGCGACGGCATTCCTGATGCAGGGCTTACTGGTTGCTGAGCAGTATTTCGGTACGGATAGTACGGTCGCCGACCTGACGGGCAAAATCGCGGCGCTATGGGATGGTGTTGAATGGAACGAATTCGTGGTGGCCGGCCAGCAGCATATCCTTTTGGACCGATGGTCGCCAGTGGCGGGGTTCAAGCATGCACGCCCAATGGGCGGGTTCGGTAGTGATTTTATCAGCTATATCCTTGCATTGGCATCGCCGCGGTATTCGGTACACCCCGATGCTTATGTCGAAGGGTTGGGTATCCCACGGGAGTTGGCCGATTCGGCCTACGTTATGGAACTGGCTGAAAACGATGCTTTTGCCGTGGACGTGGGCAGTGAGCAAAGTGCAAGTACGCTGCCCCGTTATCGCGAGTTTTCCTATACGACCGATACGACGTTATATGGGCTGCCCATAACCGTCGGTTCGTTAGATACCACATTGCTACAGGCCTATACACCATTCCTTGCTTTTGACCCACGTGCCAAGCGTGATACGTTTACGAATTATTTCACCAATAATGTGCATTTGACCAAGGCAACGCGGCGGCGCGATAACGAGCAGGGTTATGGCGGCTTTTCGACAAATATATGGGGCGGGACCGTAATCGAAACGGACTCATTGACAGGGGCGGATTCACTGAATAGGTTGCATGTAATTAATCCAGCGATCGCGAGCGCCAGTTATGCATACATGCCCAAAGAGGCGCTCCGCTCCATCCGCGAACTGTATGATCGGTATGGTCCCATGCTTTTCACCGAATACGGGTTCCGTAAGTGGATCGCCCCCGAAAGAAATGCCATAGCCGACGGCTTTGATGCCCTCCAACAAGCTGCGGTGGTGGTGATGATTGAAAATGGGCGCACTGGTCTGATATGGGATCTTTTCTCCAGTCATCCTGATATACGAAAGGTTATTGAACAGCATTTCCACATTGAATAGTTTATCTTAAATCATCCGTTATAACATGAAAAAATACATTGTCTTTCCGCTCTTAGTTGCTTTTTCAACGACCTTGTTCTCCTGCAAAAACAAAAAGATGGCGGTCAACCCCGGTGCACAGGTAACCATTGACGGTACCCAAGACGGCCTACAGCATGTGCAGCGCGACTTCGAAGATGCCGCCATGACCGATCGCGGCATCATGGTTACGTTTGATTCGGATGTACTGTTCCCCCTCAACTCGTCTTATCTGACCGATCAGGCCAAGGGCGAGATTGATAAACTGATCAACCTATTGGCCGATTACCCCCATGCTTCATTGATCGTAGATGGCCATACGGACGCTACCGGTACGGAAGAGTACAATCAGTGGCTGTCGGAGAAAAGGGCTGAATCGGTGAAAAAATACATCGCCGACCATGGCATCGACGGCAGTCGGATAACCACCAACGGCTATGGCCAAGCCAAGCCAATCGCGGCGAACAACACCAAGGAAGGCCGGCAGCAAAACCGCCGGGTGGAGGTGACCATCGCCACCCCGAAGCAGTAAGCTAGGTTAGCAGGGCTTTTACATGGGTGGCCTTCACGGGTTTGCCATAGAAAGTTTCTGCTTTTCCCTCAAAATCCATGGCATTGTCTGTTGTAAAGAAACGGATGTTGCCTCCTTCGGTACATAGCTGCTCCACTTCTGGGTGGCGTAGCAGGTAATCGGCCAGACTATCGGCTACCAATTCACCCTGAGCAAGCAGGCGTATAGGCTCGGGAAGGAAGCGCCGTATCAAAGGGTATAATAACGGATAGTGGGTGCAGGCCAGCACCACGGTGTCGATATGCGGTGATTGCTGAAGGAGCCGACCGATTTCACGCTCCACAAAATAGGCCGTACCGGGCGAATCCAGCTCCGCGTTTTCGACCAAGGGTACCCAAAGGGGACAAGCCTGTTGATGGACGGTAATGTCGGGATAGAACTTCTGGATCTCGATGGGGTACGACATCGATTTTACCGTTCCGGGCGTGGCCAGAATGCCGACATGCCGCGTTTCGGTGTGGCGGCCGATGACTTCGGTGGTGGGCCGGATAACCCCCAGCACTTTGCGGAGGTCCGACTGCTTGGGCAGATCGCGCTGCTGGATGGTCCGAAGTGCTTTCGCCGATGCGGTGTTGCAGGCCAGCACCACCAAATGGCAATCCATTGCAAAAAGCTTTTCCACGCATTCCTTCGTATAAGCATATACTGTTTCGAACGAGCGCGTGCCGTAGGGTACGCGTGCATTGTCGCCCAGGTATACGTAATCATACTGGGGCAGCCTACGCACGATGTCGCGGAATACCGTCAACCCTCCAAAACCCGAATCGAAGATGCCTATTGGACCCATTTTTTAGACATTAGATATGAGACATTAGACATTAGACATTAGATATGAGACACTAGATATGAGACTCTCAAATCTCAAATCACACATTACACATCTCAAAACTACTTCAACAAATAGGGCTTTTCCTTATAGGTTTTCCACAGGAATTCGCCAAATAGCGTGTTCGCCCAAGCAAACCATTTACGTGTAAATTTCTTGGGGTCGTCTTTATGGAAAGATTCATGCATAAAACCGGTGCCGCCGTGGGTGCGTTTCAATAAATCGATGCATTTTTTTACCTCACTGTCGTCAATGGCGGTCAACCCGCGCATGGTAATACCCATGGGCCAGATCATATCCCTGCCGATGTGGGGTCCGCCGATGCCCTCAGCCGCCGATCCTTTAAAGAAAAAGGGATTGCCTGCGGATAATACGTATGCGCGCGTGCGCTGGTATATGGGGTCGTCCACTTCCACTGCACCGAGGTAGGGAAGTGATAGCAGGCTCGGGATGTTGGCGTCGTCCATCATCATGTAGCTGCCGAAGCCATCTACCTCATACGCATATACGCGGCCATGCATGGGATGGTCTACAATGCCATACGCATTTACGGCTTGTTCTACTTCATTGGCAAGTTCAAGCATTTCCAGTGCCAATGCCTGCTCATTGGCGATATTGGCGAGCATTTCGGCCGATTGGCGTAGGCTCACGATGGCAAATAGGTTGGATGGGATGAGGAACGAAAAGACCGTCGCGTCGTCACTCGGCCTGAAGCTCGAACAGATCAGCCCAATGGGGTTG
Source organism: Parapedobacter sp. (assembly GCF_053550995.1). NCBI lineage: Bacteria > Pseudomonadati > Bacteroidota > Sphingobacteriia > Sphingobacteriales > Sphingobacteriaceae > Parapedobacter > Parapedobacter sp. Next base: position 45,790 of record NZ_JBMQOC010000059.1, on the reverse strand, counting down.
ACCGGATAGCCGTAGCCATCTACTTGCAGCGTGTCGGAACCGCGGGCGGTGGTACGCTCAAATCGGTAGGGACCGAGGCTATCCTTCCGCTGCTGTTCCTTAAATGTTTTAAGGATGTTGCGCTGAGCCGCCACCCACTCGCTACCAAAAGGCGCCTTGTCGTCGGTGGCTTTCCAGTAGGCATATCCCAAACGGACCGTGTAGCACAGTGAGTCGATTTCCCACTTACGCTCGTGGATACCGGGCTTCATATCGGTATGGTCGCTACCCCACTCGCCCACTTTGGTGGGGTCGTTATAAAACGCGTTGGCATAAGGGTCTATGTTGATGCATTGGCTCTGCTTGTTCACCAAGCCAGCGATGAGTCGCTGCAATTGGCTATCTTCGGCCATGAAAGGTAGATACGGCCATACCTGTGCGCAACTGTCGCGCAACCACATAGCGTCGATATCGCCGGTAATGACGTAGGTGTAGGGTTTCCCATCCTGTTCTTCCGGGTATACGGTGGTATCTAACGTGTTCGGAAAGCAATTTCCAAAAAGCCATCCCAATTCCTTGTCGGTAGTGAATTGTTGGAATTCCCGGATTGCCCGTTCAATGGCGTCGCTTGAAAAATGCCGCTCGCCCTGCGCAATACGTACCGTTGGGAATTCCTCCGATGCGGAGGCCAGCGAGAATTTACCGGCCAATAAACCTGCGCCGAGCAAGGAGGAATTCTGGATGAATGTTCTTCGTTTCATGCGTTATTGTATTATTTGGTTTGTTAACGTATATCGTCGCTCTTCATTTTGCTTTACGCCATGCAATATGCAAAAAAAGTAGCAAATAGGAAGGGAGGTTGGATTATGGCTCAATTCTTGGAAGGCAAATGTTATCTTTGCTGACTGACTGATACACGATGAGTAAACTTTTATCTTTTCAGCGCTTCCGGCTGTTGTTGGTTATTGCATTCGGTTGTGGCTTTGCACACCGTAGTGCCGCCCAGGCAACCTACCAACCGTATTCCTATCATTTTTACCAAAAGTTGAATAGTACGCTCTACGGTACCGATACCCGTCTGCATACGGCCGTGAAGCCCATGATTATGGGTAAGGCCCTGGTGCCACGGTACGATTCGCTGATGCAACTTGGGGTGTATGAGCGGTACTCGTGGGGCGGGCGCAAACTATACAATGAGCACCTGGTCGAAGCGGGCGACGATGATTATACGTTTTATGCGGACTTCCTGCCCGATTTCCAGGTTGGCCGTGATTTCGCCGGCGGTGGGCGCACGACCTGGCTTAACACCCGTGGCGCGCAGGCCGGTCTAACCATCCAGGATAAGTTCTCCCTGTACGTGAATTTCTTCGAGAACCAGGCCGTGTTCCCCGATTACCTCGATAAGTATATCTTTACGCACACGGTCACCCCAGGCCAGGGCTACGGAAAATCTATGGCCGACAACCCCGGCAAAAAGGACTGGATGTACGGGTCGGCCGTCCTATCTTATACGGTAAACGATTACCTGAACGTTACCTTGGCTTACGACAAGAACTTTATAGGCGACGGATATCGGTCCGTATTGCTGTCGGACGTATCATCCAATTACACCGCACTGAAATTGACGGGCGAGTTGGGCAACGTGCAGTACATGAGCATGTGGGCCTATATGCTCGACCCGATGCATCCTCGTTCGCTCGACTCCGTAAGTCGTGCAGGCGATAACTGGAAGTGGGGAGCATTCCAATACCTCGATTGGAATGTAACCAACCGATTCTCTGTAGGGCTTTTCCAGTCGGTGGTATGGGGTGCCCGGAACGCTGCCGGACGGCGAGGCTTTGATTTCAATTACCTCAATCCGATTATTTTCATGCGGCCTGTGGAGCTGACGAATACTTCGTCGCCGGATAAGATGCACCTCGGATTGAATACCAAATACAAGGCATTGCGCAACCTCACCGTATACGGACAGTTCCTGCTGGGCGAATTTACGGCGAAAGAATTTTTCTCCGGAAACGGCCACGTGAACAACAAATGGGCCGCGCAGCTTGGTTTCCGTGGCTTTGATGCGTTCGGCGTCAAAGACTTGAATTTCCTCGCCGAGTACAATACGGCACGACCTTATACCTATACCCATTTCGATCCGGTAAGCAACTACAGCAATTATGGCCAGCCGCTGGCTCACCCTTGGGGCGCCAATTTCCGGGAGCTAGTGGGTATATTGAATTACTCGTACAAACGGTTCGATTTCTCGTTCCAAGGCACTTGGGGGCAATATGGCACCGATCCCGATTCGACCACCAATTGGGGTGGTGATATCTTCAAGTCGTATGCGACGCACCAGCAGGTGTACGACAACCGGATCGCCCAGGGGGTACGCAACAACCTGCTATACGCCGACGGACGTATATCGTACCTGTTCAACCCCAAGTATAACCTGCGGGTAGAGGCGGGGGCGGTCTATCGGCGGCATGGGGTGCCCGAGCAAGGTAAGCACCATCAAACGGGCATGCTGACACTCGGTTTGCGCGCATCCTTCCGAAATTTGTATTACGATTTTTAAACAGGCGCTGAGTTATCTCCACTTTTTTTTTGATATTGTACCACTATGAGCAGGATCATCATCATCAATGGCCCCAACCTGAACCTGTTGGGCGTGCGCGAAAAAGGTATTTATGGCGAGCAGCGGTTTGAGGATTATTTCGAGAGGTTGAAAGCGGAATACCCCAGGGTGGAGCTGTCCTATTTCCAGAGTAACCACGAAGGGGAGCTTATCGACAAAATCCATGAAGAGGGGTTTTCGGCCGACGGGATCGTGCTCAACGCGGGGGCTTATACGCACACGTCGCTGGCACTCGGCGATGCCATCGCCGCCGTGATCACACCGGTGGTTGAGGTGCACATTTCCAACGTATACGCCCGCGAGGCTTACCGCCACCATTCGTACCTGGCCAAAAATTGTAAAGGCGTTATCTGTGGCTTCGGCCTTGATGGTTATCGCTTGGCCGTAGCGAGTTTACTGCCAAAATAAGCATGGCCAAGCTGGCGCAGCCGGCCATCACTGCTGCCATGGGCACCGTGGTGCCGTTATGGTAATAGCTCACCAGTCCGGAAGACAATGCCCCACAAGCCATCTGTAAGCTGCCCAATAGTGCAGACGCGCTGCCCGCTAATTTACTGAAGGGGCCAAGGGCTAGTGCCGACGTGTTGGGGAAGACAAAGCCCTGTGAACCGAGAAACAGGAAGATCAGTGCGACCATCACAAAAAGGTTGATATAGCCGGCGAGGCAAAGGCCAAGGAGCAGGAGCCCGATGGAGGATTGTACGATGAGCGCGATTTTGGCGATCTGTTCACTGCTGTATTTGGTAAGCAGGTACCGGTTCAGCTGGCTCGCCGTAATCAGCGCGGATGCAATGAGGGCGAATACGAGGCCATACTGGCTTTCATCCAGGCCATAAAGGTTGATCATCACATAGGGCGACCCCGCCAGATAGGCGTACAATCCAGACGATGCCAGTCCACCGGCAAACGCATAAGTAATGAATTGCCGGTTCCGGAATACCTGCCAATACGATTGGGTAATGGGGCGGGGCATGAGCGACATGGCCGGATTGGGGCCCTGGCTTTCGGGTAGGAAGAAGACGACAGCTGCCAGGATACCGGTGGTGATAAGCGCTAACACCACAAATATGCCGTGCCAGTCCCAATGTGCCATCACGAAACTACCCACCGTAGGTGCCAATATGGGGGAGATGCCGATAACGAGCATTAACATGGAAAAAACCTTCGCACTTTCGGTGGGACCAAAGAAGTCGCGCACCATGGCACGCGAGGCGACCATGCCGCCGCAGCTACCCAATGCCTGCACGAAACGGTAAGCAATGAGGTGGTCGGCCGAATTGGTCAGGGCGCAGCTGATGGAGGCCAAGATATAGATGACTAATCCTACGATAAGCGGTGCCTTACGGCCGAAACGGTCGAGCAACGGCCCGTAGATAATCTGGCCGGAGGCGATACCGATGAAGAAGGATGTAAGCGATAGCTGGATATGCGCGACGGTCGTATCCAGGCTTGCTGCAATGGCGTCGAAGCCCGGTAGGTACATATCGATAGAGAACGGACCGATGGCCGAGAGCAGCCCGAGGGTAACGAAGACGAAAAACCGGTGCCGTTGCGTAACTGTCATGAGGCTTGCAAAAGTAACATTTTGGCTTTGCCCTATTGTTCGCTCATTGTCAAAAACGGTGCCGGAGGGATAACTGCAGATCCCTCAACCTAACTCGCGGCGGCCGCTCTATGCGGTCGGAATAGCAGATATACGCCAATGGCAATAAACGGTAGACTGAGCAACTGGCCCATGTTATACGTCATTCCTTCCTCAAAAGCTTCCTGGTTCTCCTTCAGGAATTCCAACGCGAAGCGGGCGCCGAAAAGGAGGATCAAGAACAAACCGAACAGGAAACCGGGTTTCAGTTTCGGCTTGCGGTGGTATACATTCCACAATAAGATGAAGATGAGGATGTAGCATATCGCCTCGTACAGCTGGGCTGGGTGGCGCGCAATGCTATCAACCCGCTCAAATACCACGGCCCAAGGGAGGTCCGATGGTAGTCCAATAATTTCGGAATTGAAGAAATTCCCTATGCGCACGAACGCTCCCGCTAACGGTATGACGATGACAAGCCGATCGGTGAGCCAAAGGAAATTGGTTTTGGTTTTCCTGCAGAAAAGGAAAAGACCGATCAAAATACCCACTGCTCCGCCATGACTGGCTAGCCCATGGAAGCCGGTGAGCATGAAGTTGCCGTTAGCATCAAAGGTATAGGGCAATATCATCTCCAATGGATGGGCCATGTAGTAATCAAACTCATAAAAAAGGCAATGACCCAGCCGTGCACCCAATAAGGTGCCCACGAAAATGTAGATACTCAGTTGGTCCAATAGCTCCTGCGATTTATTTTCGCGTTTGAAGATGTGAAGCATCAGTACATAACTGGTAATGAATGCTAGGAGGAAACATAACGTGTAATACCGCACTTCAAAACTGCCGATACTGAAGATCTCTGGTCTCGTATTCCAATGGATTGCGCCTAATATGCTGTCTATCATGGCTATGATATGTTTAGGTCGGTAAATATAGCGTTATCCCCCGACAATCGGTAAATCAACCTCAAAATAGTAGGGGATCAATCACATCCTCAAATCAACTCCCGGTTGTTCAATGAGTGCCAATCCGTCGGTAATTAATTTGCGGAGTTGGGGTTGGCGGTCCGATTTACGCAAGAGCCATGTTTCGATGTCTTTGGCCACTTGGGGCATGTGGTTGCTATGTTTGAGCACTTCCAGCAGTTCCAGCGCACACAACCAATCGTCGTTATGGTGTTGTTGTATGCGGTGCCATATCGGTAGCAGGGTATCGCCGTCGTGGTCCGATTCACGCACTTGGCGTAAAGTGGCGTATAGCTGATGCAACTGCAGGGTCTGGTCGGGATAATCGTGGGTAGGCGTGTACGCTTTCGAGACCAGTGACACTTGTTCGTAAGCTTCTTTATCTGCGGCACCGCAGAAGACGGAAACGATACGGTCACCTACGGCCATGTCGTAGTTGCCCCATTCGGGCCTGAAATAAACTTCGCCGGTACGGTTATCCGTTACGCTGCAATCTCGGAAAGCAATCCATATAATTTTGCCATTGGCACGGGAAATGCCGACCACTTTCCCTATGACGGTAACGCCCCGGGTGAACACCAGTGTCACGCGGGCGCCGGGGTGTATGCCGATGTTGGCCAATTCCACGTCGGAAAAATCTTCCAAGCTACGGGCCACTCCTGCCAGGGGGCCTACGGGCGACCCGAAGCCATGGGGGTGGCTTGCCTTTCCGTGGCCGTCCAACTGGCGGTTGCCTACGGCCAATGCGGTAGCACCTTGGGTTTGCAGGTAGCTGTCGTTGCCCGTGTCGGTAAATATGCCCGATACCTGCAGCCCGGAGCTGTAGACCGCGGTGCAGACGTTCTGGCATTCGATGGCTTTATCGATACTTTCTTTGCCGCCAACCCGGAAGGCCATCGTATCGGCAAACCGCTCAAGTACATGGAGCAGGTGTTCGAAGGTGGGCGTTACAAACAATTGCGGTTGTGGTTTGGTGATGTCGTAGGGGTAGTTTACGGTATCCAAAGAATAAGGTAGCTTGGGCACATCGGGCTGCATACATGAGGCGCTTTCGCCGATAGAGGAAAGTAGCCCGGCGCCGTATATCTTCGGCGCATCGATGGGTCCTATCAGCCCGTATTCGACGGTCCACCAATGGAGCCTGCTAAGCAAGGCCATTTCCGACGGTGCCCCCATGTCGGCCTGTATGCGTTCAAGCACGGCCTCTGCCGTCTTTATTTCAGCGGCCGCCGCATCGGGGCTTTCTTTGAGGATGGACAACTTGCGGATAGCCTCGTATTGTTCGAAATCTCGGTACGAAAACATGGCTTTGCTGCCTATTTCACCGAAGTGGCTGAGGTACTTCGCGTAATCGGGCTCGGCAATGATGGGAGCATGCCCGCTAGATTCGTGGATGATATCGGGGGCGGGTGTATATTCGATGTGTACCAGCTGACGGATATCGGCGGCGATGACGAGCACGTGGTGCGCTTGGAATTCCATGAACGCTACGGGCGGGATAAATCCGTCGACAGTGGCTGCGCCCCAACCGATTTTTTGGAGACTGTCGTTCATGGCCTGCAGGTCGGGAATATGTTCAATGCTCAGTCCGGCAGCCCGCAGGCCGGGAATATAGGGGTAATAGGCCACATCCTTCAGGTAACTGTAATTCTGCCGCATCACATACCGCCACACCGCTTGGTCAATGGGTGTGTACCGTTCATAGTGCTGCTCCACGAGGTATTGCTTCAGGTGGAGTGGAAGCCGCTCAAGGATAGGGTTTCCGTAGGTGTTCATCATTCAAATGCGTGCGCCGTAAAGATACGAAATTACGAGCATTTGAAGATTAAATTAGAGTTTCTGCCCCGCCTTCACTTTCCGTTCTTTCTTTGCCTGTTGTTTGAGGATGTATTCCTTTTCGAGGAATGCGATGATGGTGCCCGCGATATCTTTGTGGGTTGCTTTTTCGATGCCCTCCAGTCCGGGCGATGAGTTGACTTCTAGTACCAGCGGCCCGCGGTCCGACGGCAGCATATCCACGCCGCAAACCGTGAGCCCCAGTTCCTTTGCTGCGCGAACGGCGGTTTCGCGCTCTGCCTTATTTAATTTGATGACCTCGGCGGTACCGCCCCGGTGTAAGTTGGAACGGAATTCACCTTCTTTGGCGGTACGGCGCATGGCACCTACCACCTTACCGTCTACTACGAATGCACGGATGTCCGTACCCCGTGATTCTTTGATATATTCTTGTATGAGGATGTTGTTACCTAGGCCATAGAACGCTTCAATGACCGATGATGCCGCTTTTTTGGTTTCGGCCAAGACGACTCCGATACCCTGGGTACCTTCGAGCAGCTTGATGACCAACGGTGGGCCACCCACCATTTTAATCAAGTCATCCACGTCGTGCGTGCGTCGGGCAAAACCGGTAATCGGCATGCCTAGGCCTGCGCCGGATAAGATCTGCATGCAGCGTAGCTTGTCGCGCGAGCGGGTAATGGCTTGGCTGGGATTGGCTGATATCACGCCCATCACTTCAAATTGCCGTACGATGGCCGATCCATAGAAGGTAACCGAGGCACCGATGCGCGGAATGACGGCATCGATATCGGTGAGGTGCTGACCTTTGTAGTGGATGCTGGGTTGCCCTTGCCGGATACCCACGTAGCATTGGCCGTGGTCTATCACCACGCATTCATGGCCCCGCGACTGGGCGGCATCTACCAGCCTGCGCGTTGAGTACAGGCTTTTGATTGTCGATAATACTGCTATCTTCACGTGTGCTATATAATTTGCTTCACCCTATCGTTTGTTGCTGACCGATTTGGCGGATAGGTTTGACCGTGCCACATCGACGACGAATCTCTTACCGTGAAAGCTACGTCCCAACAACATCGGGAACTCCATGCCCGAGCGATCGCGCAGCGAGATTTCAATCCTGTGCTGTTCCCCGAATAGGGAAACGGTGGTGTTGATGATGTAGCGGTTTTCCGCTTGTCCGAATGAATTCTTTATCTTCCGTTCGCTATGGAACGGAAGGGTATACGTGCCGGTGGGTGGCTGGTGGCCATCATCCAACGGTCGGAATTCGACGTATTGTTTACGGCCCTTTTTTATCAGTTGGATATGGCTGCAATGCAATACAGATGTGCGGGCACCGGTATCAACCTTTGCTGCCACGCCATGGATGCCCAAATCAGGCAAATCCACGATTTCTTTCCAACCGATGGTTTCGGTCTTGATCACTATTAATGATATTGATATTCGCCAACTTGCGATTTGATGGTTACCTGTTTGGTGGCGGCATCCTCCACGCGGCCGACGACCTGTGCAGCAATCCCGAATTCGTTGGCTATGTGGATGATGTCGGGTGCGACCCCTTCGGGTACATATAACTCCATGCGGTGCCCCATGTTGAAAACCTTATACATTTCCTGCCAGGAAGTACCCGACTCTTCTTGAATAAGCCTAAAGAGGGGGGGGATGTCGAACAGGTTGTCTTTGATTACGTGGAGGTTGTTGATGAAATGTAGCACCTTGGTTTGGGCGCCGCCACTGCAATGTACCATGCCGTGTATCTGTGCACGATAGCTGTCGAGCACCTGTTTGATCACTGGAGCATACGTCCGGGTGGGGGACAGTACCAATTTCCCCACCGTCGTCGGCCCATGTCCAGGGATTTCGATGGTGTCTGCGAGACCCTTGGTGCCAGCGAACACCAACTCGTAGGGAACGGCGGGGTCGTAGCTTTCGGGAAATTGCTCAGCAATGGCTTTGCTGAATACATCATGACGTGCGGAAGTCAGTCCGTTGGAGCCCATACCGCCATTATAGGCTTGTTCATAGCTGGCTTGTCCATAAGACGCTAGCCCGACGATGACGTCACCTGCCTGTATGCGGTGATTTGAGATGACATCCTCGCGTTTCATCCGGCAGGTGACGGTGCTGTCTACGATGATGGTCCGCACCAAGTCGCCCACATCGGCGGTCTCACCGCCTGTGGCGTGTATGCCGACGCCTAGTTCGCGGAGCTCGGCCAAGATATCTTCCGTGCCGTTGATGAGGGCAGCAATGACGTCGCCGGGGATGAGGTTTTTGTTGCGCCCGATGGTGGAGGATAGCAGGATATTATCCGTAGCGCCCACACAGAGGAGGTCATCGAGGTTCATCACGATGGCATCCTGGGCGATACCCCGCCATACGGAAGCATCACCCGTTTCCTTCCAGTATACATAGGCGAGCGATGATTTGGTCCCGGCACCATCTGCATGCATGATGTTGCACCACGCCTCGTCACCACCCAATACATCGGGGATGATTTTACAGAACGCTTGCGGGAACAACCCCTTGTCTATATCTTTTATGGCATTGTGGACGTCCTCTTTGCCGGCAGATACGCCACGCTGGTTATATTTCAGCTCCGTCATCCCCTCAATCCACATGCTTGATCTCCACACGTCGGTTCTGTGCTCGACCGGCTTCCGTATCGTTCGAAGCTGTTGGCCGTGTGGCTCCATAGCCCTTTACCGTGAGGTTGTCTGCTGGAACGCCCGAGTTGACGAGGTAGAGCTTCACGGCGTTGGCACGGTCGATCGAGAGTTCCATGTTATATTCGGGAGTGCCTTCAATGGAAGCATGGCCATCGATAATGAACGTCTCATCGTTATCTTTCCGTATTTCTCTCGAAATTTGGTCAAGGATGGCATAGGAGTTTGTTTTCAATACGTGCGAGTCGTATTCAAATTGGATGTTCTTGAAATGGTAGTTCGGTGGTGTCGTGGCTACTGGTTTAACGGTTGTAGGCGCTTCCTTCGGAGCCTCTTTGGGGGTTTCTTTGACCACGCGCTCGGCGGGAGCCTCCCGTTCTACGACCTCTGCTGCCGGTTGCAAAACGACTTGTTTCGGCTTGCAGCTATGAGTTGAGAAGGCTAGTGCGCTTGCGCAGGCTGCTAATATACAGCTGTTTATGGTTTTCATATTTAATAATTTTGCTGGTGTAAACATAGGAAATATCTATCAATTATAACATAAGATGTGGATACCTCATCCGGTTTTTTCACGCAATGATGGTGCCAACGCAGATTGGCCGTACGGTTGTGCTATTCAATGCGGCTTTGCAATAGGGCGTCACACCATTTTTTATACCGTTCGGGCGTAAACTGCGCCTCGGGAATGGTTAGTTCAACGGTATGCAATGCGGTGGGGCCTTCCACCACATAGGTGAGCAGGTTGGCCGACCCACATTGGCCATCGGGCATCTTAGTGGATTTAATAGCGTAGAGGATGGCGGTGTGGCCATCCACCACTTTTCTGTCGACCACCTCCAGCGTCGCCTCGGGGCAGCCGGACTTTTCATATAGCCATTTTTCCTCGGGCGAGCCTTCGGCTTTCATGGGGTAGTACCTTCGGTCTATGGTGGTAACGGTGACCTGCTTTACGGCCACCTCATCGGCGGCATTACCCTTTATGGTATAGGCGGTACCACGAATGCCTTTGGTATCTTTGGGTATCTTCGTGCTTTTCCAGCGGTATTCGGAAGGCAGGGGCACCACGATTTTCTCTTCGCCGGGGTTGATCTGGGCATGGGCCAACGTGGTCAGGAAACTCCCCGCGATTAAACAAATGACTATCCGTATCATCTCGTATTATATAATTGGATCGAATCGCATGGCAAACTTATCCCGGTACGCCTTTGGGGTCATACCCGTATTGTCTTTAAACAACTGCCGGAAATTTTTCATGTCGTTATACCCTGCGGATAACATGATTTCGAGGAGCCCTTTCTCGGTGTTTTCAAGTAGTTTTTTCGCCGCTTCGATCTTGGTGCGCTGCAGGTAGCGGATGGGTGTCATCCCGGTGGCGTGCTTAAAGCGCCTTACCAAATTGCGCCTGCTCGCCGGTATATCCACAATAGCCTCTTCCAAACTCCTTATCGCGCTGAATTCGGTTTTTATCTTCTGTTGCAATCGCATCACCAGTTCATCGTCGTGCGCCTCTGCCGGAGTGAATTGTCCAAAATACGATTGGTTTTCGCGGTCCATATCAATCGAAAACATCTTGGCCATGCGGACGGCCATTTCGCGTCCGCAATGTTTCTGTATAAGTGCCAGCATGAGGTGGAAGCCACTGGTGGCACCGCCGCTGGTATAGATGTTGGCATCGTGCGTTACCACGGCATCCCGTTTGAGCTTGATTTTTGGGAAGCACACGGCCATTTTATCGGCCGCGTCGACGTGGGTCGTGGCTTGCCGGCCATTGAGTAATCCCGATGCTCCTAGAAGGAAGGCGCCGGTGCAATTGCTGGCTAGTATGGCACCATGCGCATATTGCTCATGGAGCCAGGGGAAAAGGGCGCTGTTTTCGGCTACGGTCTGGGCCAGATCAACTGATCCAAAGGCAGGTACGAAAATCAGGTCATAATGCTGCGCGCCTGTAATCGGTGTGTATGGAATGTGGCCTACGCCTTCCGGGATCGCCTTGGTTTCCGACGTGCCGGTGAAGTGGATTTGGTACTGGCCCTCTTTCCCGTCTTCACGCAGCAGCCGGTTGGCGGTTTCGAAGACATCAACGATGGCTGCCAAACTCAGCAGTCGGTATTTGCTTGTTAAAATAATAGCCAGTTGCATGGTGTTTCCATTGTTACTATCTCAAAGGTAATAGATTTTTGTTGGACGCTTTTCCTTTTTTGCTAATTTGTTGTGTTCCGTTTTGCGCTTAATGCGAAAGTACGCATACTTTTGCTTATATTTCGTTCTCTCCGTGCGCGACAAATTTGTGCCCGAAAATATCCTTCCAAAAACCTATCTTTGCCGCTTGAAGTCGATTTGTATGCAACACATCCGCAATTTCTGTATCATTGCGCACATAGACCACGGAAAGAGTACCTTGGCCGATCGCTTATTGGAGTACACGAACACCATCACGCAACGGCAGGCCCAGGCCCAGCTGCTGGATAATATGGATCTGGAACGCGAGCGGGGCATCACCATCAAAAGCCATGCTATCCAGATGAATTACATGAAGGATGGCCAGGAATATGTATTGAACCTTATCGACACACCGGGCCATGTGGATTTCTCGTACGAGGTGTCACGTTCCATTGCGGCGTGCGAAGGAGCGTTGCTCATCGTGGATGCCTCGCAGGGTATCCAGGCACAGACCATATCCAATCTGTATTTGGCGATAGAGCACGACCTGGAAATCATCCCGGTACTGAATAAGATGGACCTGCCGGGTGCCATGCCCGAGGAGGTGAAGGACCAGATCGTCGACCTGATCGGCGGCAAGCGGGAAGATATCATCCCCGCATCGGGTAAGACCGGGCTAGGGGTGCTGGATATCCTCAACGCGATCGTAGACCGTATCCCGTCGCCCGTGGGCGACCCGGCAGCGCCGCTGCAAGCACTGATATTCGATTCGGTGTTCAACTCCTTCCGGGGTATCATGGCCTATTTCAAGGTAGAGAACGGCGAAATCCGCAAGGGCGACAAGGTGAAGTTCATCGCTACGGGCAAAGAATACATCGCCGACGAAATCGGCACATTAAAGCTCAATCAGGTACCCAAGGAGGTGATCCGTACGGGCGACGTGGGCTATATTATTTCGGGCATCAAGGAAGCGCGGGAAGTGAAGGTGGGTGATACGATTACCCATACAGCCCGTCCAAGCGCGTCTGCCATCAAGGGCTTTGAAGAAGTGAAACCGATGGTGTTCGCGGGCATTTACCCAGTGGATACGGAAGATTTCGAAGAGCTCCGCGAGAGCATGCACCGCTTGCAGCTCAACGATGCGTCGCTGGTTTTCGAGCCGGAGTCTTCGGCGGCACTCGGATTCGGTTTCCGGTGCGGCTTCCTCGGTATGCTGCACATGGAGATTATCCAGGAGAGGTTGGAGCGCGAGTTCGACATGACGGTGATTACCACGGTGCCCAACGTATCGTATAAAGCCTACCTCACCAAAAGCCATGCGGAGATAATCGTACATAATCCGTCGGATCTGCCCGATCCCAGCAAGCTGGAATTTGTGGAGGAGCCGTTTATCAAAGCGAATATCATCACGAAGGCAGAATTTGTGGGGCCGGTGATGTCGCTGTGCATACAAAAGAGAGGGGTCATCGTTGACCAGTCGTATTTGACGTCCGATAGGGTGGAATTGGTGTTTGAGATGCCGATGGGTGAAATCGTGTTTGACTTTTATGACAAGCTAAAAACGATTTCCAAGGGATATGCATCTTTCGATTACCATCAGATCGGTTACCGCCAATCGGATTTGGTTAAGTTGGATATCCGCCTGAATGGTGAGCCGGTCGATGCATTGTCGTCGCTTATCCATCGGAGCAATTCGTACGATTTTGGAAAGAAAATCTGCGAGAAGCTCAAGGAACTCCTGCCCCGGCAACAATTTGAGATTGCCATCCAGGCATCGATTGGAGCGAAGATCATCGCCCGAGAGAATATCCGCGCGTTGCGCAAAGACGTTACGGCAAAGTGTTATGGTGGCGATATCTCCCGTAAGCGTAAGCTACTGGAAAAGCAGAAAAAGGGCAAGAAACGCATGCGGCAAGTGGGCAATGTGGAGATTCCGCAGTCGGCATTCATGGCCGTGTTGAAATTGGATTGACGCGAGTACTGAGTATTTAGCACCGAGTACATAGACTTCTTTGCTCGCGTTAACGCAAGATAAAAAAATGAATGATAAGTTTATAACGGTTAGTCAAGCTAGTTACTTGAATAGTAGCGCTAAGTACTAACTACTAGCTACTAAGTACTAAATATGCAACTACTCGACGGAAAGCTGGTATCAGCGAAAATTAAAGAAGACATCAAAAAGGAAGCGGCGGCATTTCTGGCCTCAGCTGGGCGAAAACCGCATTTGGTGGCCGTTTTGGTTGGCAACGATGGCGCGAGCGAAACGTACGTGGCCAGTAAGATGCGTAATTGCGAACTGGTTGGCTTCGAGTCGACCAATATCCACTATGACGAAAGCATTACGGAAGCAGCGCTTATCGCGAAAATCGAGGAACTTAATGCAGACCCCGGCGTAGATGGGCTTATCGTGCAGCTTCCGCTGCCCCGGCACATCGATCCCGACCGGGTCACCGAGGCGATCGACTACCGGAAGGACGTGGATGGGTTCCACCCGATCAACCTGGGCCGGATGCAGCGCAACTTGCCCTGCTTTATCCCTGCTACCCCTTACGGCGTTTTGTTGATGTTGGATCACTATGGTATCGACACCACGGGCATGCATGCTGTGGTGGTGGGCCGAAGCAATATCGTGGGTAGCCCGATGAGTATTCTGTTGGCGCGCAATAGTACACCGGGCAACTGTACGGTAACGCTGACCCACAGCCGCACGAAGGACATCCGGGAAGAGGTACTTCGTGCAGATATCGTGGTGGCGGCAATCGGGAAAAAGCATTTCATCACCGCCGATATGGTGAAGGAGGGCGCTATCATTATTGATGTCGGTATCAATCGTGAAACGAGTAGCCTCACCAAGTCGGGCTATAAATTATATGGCGACGTGGATTTCGAACACGTGGCCCCGAAGTCATCTTGGATTACCCCTGTTCCGGGTGGCGTGGGCCTGATGACCATCGTTGGCCTGTTGAAGAATACGCTCGAAGCGGCTAAGGGGAGTGTGTATTAATCGATTTGAAATCGATGCAGCCTTCAAGTATAAAATTCATGATTTAACGGTTCCTTTAAATTTATAGCGATGAACAAATTAGCACAGATGGCATTGGTTGCCAGCGCGTTGACATTTGCGGCCTGCAACAATGAGATGGATGGGCATGATGCGCATGACCACGATGGACATGACCACACCGTTGGCGAACAGGTGGATGCCGCATTAGACAGCTTGGAACAAGCCGGAGATAGTATAGGTGCTATAGGTGCGGAGATCAAAGACGGTGTGAAGGCCGGTATCGAGCGTGCGAAAGAAGAAGTGACTGAAGCTTCAAAAGCGGCAGCCCAAGACGTGAAGGATGCTGCCAAGAAAGTGAGCCGCGAAGTGAGCGAAGCTGCGGAGGATGTGAAGAACGATTTAAAAAAGTAGCCACCACATAACCGTTCAGCTTTTTTACAGATTTTCCCGGTATCTTTGTTCCCTACAAATTACCCGGAAATGAAGTTGCTTATTGTTGAAGACGAAAAAGGATTGCGCGATAACATCGCCCAATTCCTGAGCAGGGAACAGTATATCGTGGAGCTAGCCCCCGATTTCCAAACGGCTACGGAGAAAATATCGCTTTATGACTACGACTGCATCCTGCTGGATGTCGGTCTGCCTGATGGCAATGGCCTCAACCTCCTCCGTGCCCTGAAATCCAAGCAGAAGCGCGATAATGTGATCATTATTTCGGCTAAAGATTCGTTGGATGACAAGTTGCAGGGACTAGAGCTTGGTGCCGATGATTATTTGACAAAGCCGTTCCATCTGGCGGAACTCAACGCGCGCATCAAGGCAGTGATACGCCGCAAGGCACTGGGCGGCGGCAACGTGGTGCGGCTCAATAATATGGAGCTCGACTTCGACGCCCGCACATTGCGCGTTGGCGACACGGAAGTCCACCTCAACAGAAAGGAGTTTGATATCCTGGCCTTCTTCGTGGTGAATAAAAACCGGCTCATCTATAAATCGGCATTGGCCGAACACGTATGGGGCGACCACATGGACAACGCGGATAACTTCGATTTTATTTACTCCCAGATAAAGAACCTTCGCAAAAAGCTCAAAAACCATGGTGCTAACCTCGAGATACAGGCCATTTATGGAGTAGGGTATAAGTTGACCGTCTAGATGAAACTGCTCAACCATACGCTGCTTTACCTATCCGCTTCCCTGGTTTTTATCTTGAGTATCTGGGCGGTGGTTTTCTATTTCAGCATGATGGATGAGGTGTACGACAGTATCGACGATGGGCTCGAAAACTACAAAATGCTCATCATCAAAAAGGCAAGCCGCGACTCGACTCTCCTTCAGAAAGACCGTTTTGACGAAAGCAATTATGCCATACGACCCATTCCGCGCGAGCTGGCCCTACAAGCCACGGAGCAATTCGCCGATACGTCCATGTATATGGAGTATGAGGAAGATTATGAAGTGGTACGAATGCTCACGACCTATTTCTCCACGCCCTCAAACCAGTATTATGAACTGAAAATCATTACTTCCATGGTAGAAGGCGAAGATCTGGTGGGCGATCTGCTCCATGCGTTACTGTGGTTGTACGTTGCGGTGATTGCCAGTGCATTCATCATCAACAACCGCGTGCTCCGTAAAATCTGGCGTCCGTTTTATCAGTTACAGCACGAACTACGGACATTTAAGCTGGGCGAAGATAAGACGTTCAATCCGCCGCAGACGAAGGTCACCGAGTTTCAGGACATGAATGATACCGTTGCAGACCTGCTGAAAGCCAATATTGCGGTTTTCCAACAACAGAAGCAGTTCATTGAAAATGCATCGCACGAGTTACAGACCCCGTTGGCGATTGCCATCAACAAACTCGAATTGCTACTTGAACAATCGAAGGGCGACGACGCGCAGCAATTGGCAAACGCGATCCATTACCTGGAGCGTATGACGCGGCTCAACAAGTCGTTGCTTTTACTTTCGAAAATCGAAAACCGCCAGTTCGCTTCTGGTGAGCAGCTCGATTTCAATGCGCGGTTGCGGCAGCAGGCCGATGACTTTTCCGAATTGCTCCATTACCGAAATATCAAGGTGGAGATCATCGAGCAAGCCAGGTTGATGCTTTTTTTCAATGCGGATTTGGCCGATGTATTGATAACCAACCTATTGAAAAATGCTGTCGTCCACAACCACGAGGGGGGGCATATCCGGATTAAGGTTACGTCTGAGGGTTTCGAGATAGCGAATACCGGAGCGGTGCAGCCATTGGATACCAGCAAGATGTTCGCCCGCTTTTACCGGGCGTCAGAAAATTCCACTTCCACGGGGCTTGGTTTGGCGGTGGCGAAGGCCATTGCCCAATTGCACCGTGCCGATTTGGCTTATCGGTATGCAGAAGGGATGCATTGTTTCAGGTTCCGGATACCTAGTTGATGTAGTCGTTATCGTCTTGGTCCAATGGCTTCTTGATTTCGAAGGGCGGCTCGTCGGTTTCGGGCCCGTCATCGAGCCGTTTCTTTTTAGGCCGGCCAATCAAGAAGCCTACCACGGCGCCGATAAAGAACATGGTGCCCAGCACCGCGAGTTTAGGGACAGACCGCGTGCCGAATATCCAAAAGTTCACCTCATCCATGTTTTTCATGAGGATAACCGTAACCAGCACGGTCAGCACGATGACGGAAATGGTTTTTGCGCTCATGGCTTTTTTAAAATTTTTATGGCCAAAGTAACAAAAATTTTATCGGAACCCCCTGATATTCTTAACATTTTTTAACTTTTTTCTACCTAATAATTTGGTTATATGGCTAAACATCGTACTTTTGCAAAAGCGATAGAATTAGTCACACATAAAGCACTATTTTAAGCACGCATTGATTGGTATTCTTTCCCGGATTTATTTGTGTATAAATCATTTACATGATGAATCGTCTAGATTTAATGGGAATATTGATGAGCCACGGTACCATCGTTACGGTTTAAAATTGTTGCACAACATCTAAATGAACGTGAAGACGATGTTCGAAGAGAAACTAGCCGCCACCTTTTCATTAGCAACAGTAGTAACGGCACTGTTTCAGTTAGGATTTTATTCACTTATTATCAAGCCGGGCGAGTAACCGTCGTGGTTTTTAGGATAACCAGGCCCAATAACGAAAGGGCTTGGCACGATTACTATTCTCAATTTTTTATTTTTTAACCAAATTCACAAACGCATGAAACAAAAATTACTATGTTTCTTTATGTTGGGGATACTGCTGATCGGATCGGCGTATGCCCAAGACAGGAGAATCAGCGGTAGGGTGACATCGTCAGACGACGGTGCCCCGATAGCTGGTGTGTCTGTACTTGTCGTAGGCGGGGTAACAAGTACCCAGACTGACGAGGCGGGTACTTTCTCCATCAACGTTCCGGAAACGGCGACGGAACTGGAATTCCGTTATCTCGGTTATGCCACACAAAGGGTGAATATCCAGGGACAATCGGCGGTAAATGTTCAGTTGGAGGTAGACGCAGCTGCTTTGGATGAAGTGGTCGTTACGGCCATGGGTATCACCCGTTCGGAGAAGTCATTGGGTTATTCGGCAACGAAAGTAGAGGGCGAAGAGATCGCACGCGCACGTAACACGAATATCACCGGTTCGCTTGCCGGAAAGGTTGCAGGCTTGCAAATCCAATCTTCTGCTTCCGACCCGGGGGCCGCTAGTTCCGTTGTTATTCGTGGATTTGGCTCGATCAACGGAAGTAACCAACCCCTGTATGTCATTGACGGTGTGCCGTTACAAACCAGTACATTCCAGACAAGCGGGCACTCGATTACGGTAAGCGGTGTGGGTAATATTGCATCGGACGATATCGCATCGATGACCGTTCTGAAAGGTGCAGCTGCTACGGCATTATATGGTAGCCGTGCTTCTAATGGTGTCATCGTGATTACGACTAAACAAGGTAAGAAAGGTGCTGACCGCAACTATACCATTCAATACAATGGTGGCTTGCAGCTCCGTCAGGTATCTTATTTCCCTGAAATGCAGAACGATTTCGGGCAAGGATGGAACGGGACGCAGACGTTTATTGAAAACGGTTCTTGGGGGCCTCGACTAGATGGGTCTATGCAGATATACGGACCGATCTGGAATAACCAACAGTTGATCCATGAGTATTCTGCCCGCGAAAATAATATACGTGATTTCTTTGATATCGGCGTATCTAATAACCATAACGTTTCGTTGAGTGGTGTGTCGGCCGACGAGAAAAGTACCTATTTCCTTTCTTATTCAAACACGAATGATGATGGCATCATGCCGAGCGAGGCGGATACTTACAAACGCAATACAATTGCCTATCGTGGAACATATGAGGGTGCAGATTGGTTCAAGGTTTCCTCTTCTGTTAACTTTTCGACATCAAAAACGAATACCGTTGGCAGTTTCCAAGGTACATCAGTAATTGACGGTTTATATGAGATGCCTCGCGACGTATCCATCGTCGACATGCAGGATCTATCTAGTCCATTTAATACGCCTGAAGCCTATTTTACTCCGTATGGTATTACCAACCCCTACTGGTCGCTAGCCAATAACTACAATCAGTTAAATGCTAAGCAACTATATGGTAAGATACAGGCGGATGTTAACCCCATTGAGGAGTTGACACTTACTTATCGTTTTGGGTACGATTATAATGATTATGATATTAAAATCGGATCGCCCGAAATTAAGCTGGATGACGCTTTGATCAACGAGGATTATGGGTATGCACCTAGTAACATGAACCAAACCGGTAGCGTTTACACGCGATATGGCCGTTCATATGAGTTCAATCATGACTTCTTGGCAACTTATGACAACCAGTTCGAGCAATTTACATTGACGGCGATAGCTGGTTTGAATATCAATGAACGGGCATCTACTTATATGTTGGGCGAAACGGAAGGACTATCCTTCTATACCGGTTTTTGGGATTTGAGCAATGGTGCGACACGTTCCGATTTGTCTGAGGGACAATCGAAGCGGCGGCTAATCGGCCTGTTTGGCGATGTCACGTTGGGTTACGAGGACATGCTGTTTTTGAATTTAACCGCTCGTAACGATTGGTCTTCCACCTTGCCAATTAACAAGAACAGTTATTTCTACCCCGGGGCGACGTTGAGCTGGATTTTCACGGAGGTGTTGCCTGAAAATGACATTCTCTCGTTTGGTAAGGCACGGGTAGCGTACGGACGTACCGGTGCCGATGCAAGCCCTTATCGCACCAGTAACATTTATGTACAGGGGTATGCCAATGGCTATTATGGAAGTGATATTGCCGCATTCCCGATGAATGGCGTCAATGCCTTCCTGTTGGGTGGGACCGCAGGAAGCATTACGCTACGGCCGGAGATGACTAGCGAGTTTGAGGCTGGTTTGAACCTGCAATTCCTGAAGAATCGTGTCGGTATCGATGCCGCGTTTTATAATCGCATAACCAGTGACCAGATTTTCACTTTACCAGTGGACCCCTCAACCGGATTTACCAATATGGTAACCAACTTTGGGGAGGTACGCAACCGGGGTATCGAGTTGTTGTTGAACACAACACCTGTTCAAACCGAGAAGTTCCGTTGGGACTTGGATTTGAATTTTGCAATCAACCATAATAAGGTATTGTCGATGCCGGAGAGCCTTGAAGGCGGTAAAGTGAATATCTATGATTTCTCAGCCGGGAATGATGCCGTGTATATGTACGCCGAAGAAGGTAGGCCAATGGGGCAATACTATACCTATTTGCCACAATATGTGACTGATCAGAGTAGTGACTATTATGGCTATCAAATTGTGGATGGTGCTGGTCAACCAGTCATCGGTACAGATGTAGAAGACGCCGGGTTGAACATGAACCACAAATGGATCGGTGGTGCGACCACTTCACTGTCCGCTTATGGATTTACATTGAGTGCGGCGTTTGACGTGCGTTACGGAGGCGGCATGTTTTCGCGGACGAAAAACTTGATGCAGTTTACAGGGAATGGCGTAGTGACGGTCTACAATGACCGTAGGCCCTTTATCATCCCCAATTCGGTACAGGTAATCGACGATGGCGAAGGAAACATTACTTACGCAGAGAATACAACAGCCATCAAATTATCCGACCAAAGCTACCAGAACTACTTTAACCTGAATGGGTGGGGTCATGGTGGTAAAGCTTATTTGATAGACCGTACGTACGCTAAGTTACGGAATATTACCCTCGCATACGATGTGCCTGCAAAGTGGGTTAAATCGACCCGTCTTGGAGCCATTTCTGTATCGGCATTTGTGAATAACGCTTTTATATGGACGGCGTCTGATAATTATTATATCGACCCTGAAGGTTCAACCGTTGGTTCGGATTTGTCTGGTCAGTTCGGTGAACTGTATGTAAATCCTGCGAACCGGATATACGGGTTTAATGTTAATGTTAGATTTTAATAGGGGGAGAAGAACATGAAAAAGTTAATCATACCATTTTTGGTCATATTATTGGGAACAACTTCCTGCGAGAAATTTTTGGATATCAACCAAGATCCGAATGCTCCCTCAGGAGAAAACGTGACCAGCGATTTGGTGTTTGCGGCTGCAGAAATGAACCTGGCATCTAGTTATGGCAACTTTTTGCGTATCCTTGGTGGCTACTATAGCCAACAGTATGCCCATAGTTTTGGAACCAGTAACTACCTGGATTATTCCAAGTTCATCATTTCAGCGACACGGTCTAGTGGCACGTATACTCAATTGACTTCACGGGTATTGAACAATCTCGAGATTATCCGTGAGCAAGCCACCTCAACCGAGGATTGGGGGACTTACCTGGCAGCTACGACGCTACGCGTATTTACGTTGCAAGCATTGGTGGATGCGTACGGAGAAACACCTTATACTGAGGCGCTAGATATTTCGAACACTACACCGCATTACGATGAAGGTGCGACGGTATACGCAGGCATTCTCGCAGAATTGAACGATGCTTTATCAAAGGCCACGCCAGCAAGTACGGTTGCAGCCAACTTTCTGTTCGGCACACCCACCGCCGCGGAGTGGATTCCGTTTGCAAATTCGCTGAAATTAAAACTGCTGATGCGCGTAAGTAAGGTGCAGGACGTAAAAGCGGAACTGGACCAATTAGTGGTTGAGAACAACTTCGCTACCGAAGACGTAGCTTGGGATGACATCTGGACCGATGAAAATGGTAAAGCCAGTCCATTTTATCAAGAAGAATTTGCTACTTACTTCGGCTCAACCCAGATTAACGTGATTGCGAACCTGGCGTTGATGCAAACCATGTTGGCCAGTGACGATGGCCGGGTGTCAGCATTTTTTGAGGAAAATGAAAGCAATGAGTATAAAGGCGGTGTATCGGGTACAAATTTCAGTACTTCCAGCACTTATCAGTCGACATATTTCTCCCGTCCCGTTGCAGCGTATGATATGCCGGTATATTTGATCACGGTTGCCGAAACGGAGTTTTTCCTAGCAGAGTATCATGCCCGCTACGGCTCCAGCACGGATGCCGAGGCGCACTACATTGCTGCCATTGAAGCATCGTTCAACTCGGCTGGCGCTACCGGCGCAGCGGCTGTTTACACGGACGAATATCCTTGGGACCAGGATAACTATGAGAAAGTGATCGGTATCCAAAAATGGATTGCGTTGAGCGGCGTTAATAACTTCGAAGCATGGTGCGAATTGAGGAGGCTAAAATACCCCGACTTCGGTGCTGTTACGGGTGCTCAAATCTATAACGTAAGTACGGACGACTTTAAACCGGAACTATATGTGCCAGGCACCCTTTATACCCCAATTGCTTTCAACGAACAATTGGGAGCGGGAAAGGTGTTGCAACGATTGAGGTATGCGGAAAGCTCCGTAAGCCGTAATCCGAATGCACCGGCAACACAACCGGACTCAAAACCTATTTTTTGGGCGGAATAGATGGTAGTTCGTTATTTAAATTTTGGAAAAATGAAAAATCAAATAATATATACTTTGATGGTGGCGCTTTTTATGCTCTCTTTACAAGGATGTGAGAAGGAGACCACTGCGGGGTACACAGACGTTGTATATTATGCAGACCTTCAATTGGAAGGCACATCACCAATGATTGTTGCATTGGGTGACGCGTATGTTGAGCCGGGGTATGAAGCTACGGAACAAGAAGAAGACATCACGGATAAGGTAGAAGTTTCTGGTTCGGTTGATGCAAATACGCCTGGGGTTTATAATATTACCTACAGTGTGACAAGTATGGATGGTTTCACCAGCACCGCTACTCGGCAGGTATTTGTCTTGCCCGCGGATGCGTTGGTTTCCGAAGGTGTAGCCGGCGTATATTCAGGGCAACGGGCGGGATCGTCGTTGACGGCCGCTGCTTGTACCATTTCTCAAGTAGAAGAAGGTGCAGGTGTTTATTTTGCGACCGACTTTTTTGGGGGTTATTACAATAAAGTCGCTGATTACGGACCTGCCTATTCATTGGCCATTTATTTTTACATAAATGCAGATAATTCCGTAACATCGTTGTCGAATACGTCTCCTTGGGGGGCATGGCAGGTGCTTAATGGTACGTATAACGCTGCTTCGTCGACCTTTGTACACGACGTCGAACAGGACGGCTTTACATTTAATGTAACCCTTACGAAAGACTGAATTGATTAATCTTTAATTAGAGACATGATGAAGAATTTTAAGATATACACCCTTTTGTTCTGTTTGGGGTTGTCAACTGTTGCTTGCGAAAAGGATGAAATTGGCGGTACCAATGGAGAAAGAACCGCCGGTGAGTGGTATGTTAATGTGGTGGCGGTAGACGAGGCAGGGAACGTAGTAATGGAGGATGCCGACCTCTTTGGTATCGGCCATTTCCACTTGGATACCTATAACACGTCTACAGACAACCCGACTGAAATGTGGATTGACGACAATGGGAATTTTTGGGAGTTCAAAGGAAAAATAAACGTTGACCCTAATGCGCTCACTTTTTCAGGTACGGATGTAGAGAACCAATACTATGATTCGAAATTTGCTGTTTCAAATGGTAAGATATTGCTAGGCGCGGCGACTACCCCTAGTGGATCGCCAGCTGATAGTATCGTATTTGACGTATGGTTCGACGATGATGAGAATTTGCCAATCGGTGACGCGGTATCCTATCGTATTACCGGCTATCGATACACGGGGTTGGCAGGAGACGAATAATCACCCACTTATTAGGCGTGATAAGGCAGGCTACCTTGAGCAATCAGGGTAGCCTTTTTTTGTGCACTTTTTGGACTGGGCTTCGATAACGACACTTTCAAAGTTACCCCGCGGCCGGCCGGACGTTCTACTCAAAAGAGAGAAAGGAGTCCGGACAGGACTGTTGCATACTGCAAATTGGGCGATTTGAATAGTTTAAGCTTGTCCTTTTTACGATGGAGAACGGATAGTATAGCGGACTGAGCTTTTTAGTATACATTAGCAATTAGTTGTGGTTTATTTTATCGTATTGAGACTCTCAATATATACTGATAATTTGAACTCATAATCGTATTCGGTATCATAAAACGCCGCTTTTTCGGCTACGAAATAGAGCCTTTCAACCGATATGCCTGTCATGATACTTAATTTCCGTTCTAAGGAATCAACAGCATATTCAACGCCATTAACTACGACCATTTCTTGTTTTGTTTCTTCTGGCTGGATAGCGTTTTTTTCTTTCCCACATGATCCAAGCAATAATGTGAAAATAATGGCTAGTAAAGTTATCTTTCTCATATTTGTTCGATTGTCTAATGGATGTTGGGTTAATTAATTAAGTCACCATTGGTTATGGCCTATGTCGCAATATGGCATTTATTTTTGATATGTCGAAAGACGTATACTGGAAAATGTAGAAAGGAAATTAAGTAAACACTTATACGCGGCAGGTGTTTACTTATTTGCTGGGGGTAGTTACTTCCGCGGCGGAAGTAAACACAAGCTAGTGGGAAGTAAACATAACCTGGCAGGTAGTAACCCTTTTTGCCCTGGAAGTGTTTACCGCCGGTGCATAAATAACCGACTTCTACTGGAATATAAACACAAACTGTTGGGAAGTAAGCGTTTCTAGCCGGGATGCGTTTATAAACGGCGCACAGGTAAACAATTCGCATCGAGGACTAAACATAAGCCGGTGGGAAGGAACCCCTTCTGGGGTGGAAGTGGTTACAGTCGCGGCGTAAGTATGCGGTTTTTGCCAGGAAGTAAACACAAGCTACCAGGAAGTAAACACAAGCTGGTAGGAAGTAAACGGGTATACGCGGCCGGTAGTTACAAGTACGACCAAAGTAATGCATGCTACCGCATAACGAAATGGTTTCGACCGGGAATTAAGTACAAGCTGGTCTGACGTAATCGCTCGTGCCGCGGACTTGTTTGTGGCTACCGCATAAGTAACCGCTTCTGGCTAGAAAGTAAACACAAGCTAGTAGGAAGTAAACGCTTATGCCGTGGACTTGTTTACAAGCACGGCATAAATAAACGGTTTCTAGCAGGAAGTAAACACAAGCGGATAAGAAGTAAATGCTTGAGGCAAGGAAGTATATACAACCGGCGTATAAGCAACCGTTAGTTGCTGTTTTCCCTAACCATTCATCACCCTGTTAGAAGGCGGTTTAGGATCCGATTACATACATAAAAGTAGCTGGAATTCGTTAATCGTAGCTAGAATTCGTTAATCGTAGCTAGAATTCGTTAATCGGCGAAGAGGAACAGACTTCCGCAAATCACAAAAAAAGAGGATGCCGGTTAAGGCATCCTCGTTGTTCTTCGTATGGCTAGCCGTAACTATTCCGCTACAACCTCGAAAGGTATCTGCACTTTTACTTCTTTGTGCAGGTTGAGGTTAGCTACGTATTCGCCCAGTACTTTCGGCTCTTCTTCAAACGTAATGCGGCGGCGATCCACGTCAAAGCCTTGCTTCTTGAGGGCATCGGCCACTTGGATGCTGTTTACCGAACCGAATATCTTGCCACTTTCGCCGGCCTTGGCGCCGATGGTCAGTTTCAAGCCTTCAAGTTTAGCAGCCAATTCGGTGGCGTCTTTCTTGATTTTATCTTGCTTGAACTGTGCTTGGCGGATATTCTCGGCCAATACCTTCTTTGCCGAAGGCGTAGCCAATTCAGCAAACCCTTTCGGGATGAGGTAATTACGGCCATAACCGGGTTTTACCGTTACGACGTCGTCTTTTTCACCAAGTTTTTTGATGTCTTGCTTTAAAATTATTTCCATGACGTTTACCTCCCTATTTTAATGAATCAGCAACATAAGGTAACAAGCCGATATGGCGTGCACGCTTAACCGCCTGGGCTACTTTTCGCTGGAATTTCAACGATGTGCCGGTAAGCCGGCGCGGCAGTACCTTACCTTGATCATTGACAAACTTCAACAGGAAGTTCGCATCTTTATAATCGATGTATTTGATGCCGTTCTTCTTGAAGCGGCAATACTTCTTGCGTGTGTCCTCCACTTTGGGAGCGGTCACATATTGGATCTGTTCTTTTGCCATTAGTTTGCTACCTCCTCAGTTTTGGGCGCTTCGGCCTTTTTGTTGAATGCACCACTGCGCTTTTTCTCGTTGTAAGCAAGGGCATGTTTGTCCAGCTTTATGGTTAGGAAACGCATTACCCGCTCATCGCGCTTGTATTCAATTTCCAGTTTACTGATAATCTCACCTGGAGCCTTGAATTCGATGAGGTGATAGAATCCGGTTGTTTTTTTCTCAATCGGATACGCTAATTTTTTCAAACCCCAATTGTCTTCATGGACAATTTCGGCTCCGCCTTCGGTAAGGATGTTGCGGAATTTGGCAATAGCCTCTTTCGACACTTCCTCAGAAAGCAACGGGGTAAGAATGATAACGGTTTCGTACTGTTGCATACTTTCCTTTAAAAAATCTAAAATTAATAAACACTAATCCGTTTTGAAACGGGATGCAAATTTATGTATAAAGTTTTTGATATCAAAACAAAACTCCTATCTTTGCGCTTCGAATTTTAAGAGATAATTTATTTATTAATCCATTAACAATGTACGCAATAGTAAATATAGCCGGACAGCAATTCAAGGTTGCAAAAGACCAGCAACTCTTTGTACATCGTCTGCAAGGAGATGAAGGCGCTAGTATTGAATTTGACAATGTATTGTTAGCAGAAGATGGTGGAAAGTTCTCGGTGGGTACACCTACGGTGAAAGGTGCCAAGGTTTCGGCTAAGATTTTGTCGCATTTGAAAGGTGATAAGGTAATCGTTTTCAAGAAAAAACGCCGCAAGGGGTACAAAAAGAAGAACGGACACCGCCAGCAGTTCACCAAGATCGAAATCACTGGCATCGCATTATAAACCGAATTGTTTAACTGGGCGATTGCCCATCATAAATAAGAGATAAGACATGGCACATAAAAAAGGTGCGGGTAGTTCGAAGAACGGCCGTGAGTCACATAGCAAGCGTTTAGGGGTAAAAATATTCGGCGGCCAGCAGGCCATTGCCGGTAATATCATTGTTCGCCAACGCGGTACACAACACCACCCTGACGTGAATGTGGGTATGGGCAAAGACCATACGCTGTTTGCACTCATCGATGGCAAGGTTGTTTTCCGCAAGAAAGCGAATAACAAATCCTTCGTTTCGGTATTGCCCTTTGAAGAGGAAACCGTAGCCGAACCGAAAGCGAAAGTGGCAGCCAAAGCCGAAAAACCCGTCGCGAAAAAGGCGAAGCCTGCAACGGCGGAAGCGAAAGAGGCGCCCGCCGCAGCTACAACCAAAGAAGTAGAGAAGAAAGAAAAAGCAGCTCCTAAAAAGGCAGCCAAGGCCAAAGGTGATGACCTGACGCTGATTGAAGGTGTGGGGCCGAAAATTGCCGAGGTACTTGCAGCTGCTGGGTTGGCTGACTTTGCCAGTGTAGCAGCCAAGTCGGCCGAAGAATTGAAAGCGACGTTGGTAGAAGCCGGTGACCAATTCAATACAGCGGTTACCGATACATGGCCCGAACAAGCGAAGCTTGCTGCAGACGGTAAGTTCGACGAGCTGAAAAAATGGCAAGACGAACTTGATGGCGGTAAAGAAGCCTAGCGTTATAATCTATATATAGGTTGAAGAAAACCACCAATCGATTTTCGGTTGGTGGTTTTTTTTATACGGCTTCTTCCAGCAGTTGCTTTTCGTACAGTTCGTGGTAACTACCCCCCATCGCGAGCAATTCGGCATGGCTGCCCTGTTCGATTACCCGTCCTTGGTCCAACACCAGGATATGGTCGGCATTTTTGATGGTTGAAACGCGGTGGGCAATGAAGATGGTACTTTTGCCTGCCATGGCGACGCTAAGGTTCCGGAGAATCTCTTCTTCGGTTTTGGTATCTACAGCGGATAAACAGTCGTCGAAAATCAGTATCTGCGGTTTTTTGATGAGCGCCCGTGCAATGGATACGCGTTGCTTCTGCCCCCCCGAAAGGGTGATGCCCCGTTCGCCGATGGTGGTTTCAAAACCTTTTTCGAACGTAACGATATTGTGGTATACCGCGGCTTGCCGTGCGGCATTTTCCACTTCATCGCTATCGGCCGTATCGAGTCCGAAGGCGATATTGTTGGCGATGGTTTCGGAAAATAGGAACACATCCTGCGGTACAAAGCCGATTTCGCTGCGGTAGGCCTGTAACGGCAATTGCCGAATGTCGTGGCCATCCACACGGATTGTGCCCGTTCCGACGTCGTACATCCGCATGAGGAGATTGGCGAGGGTCGACTTGCCCGAGCCGGTCTTACCGATGATGGCAAGTACCTCACCCGGCTTTACGTCGAACGAGACGTTGTTGAGGGCACGTATGCCTGTGTCGGGGTATGTGAAACTGACGTTCTCAAATTGGATATGGCCGTGAGCGTGGAACGTACCTGTTGCGGCCGATTGGATTTCCGGCTGTGTGCGGAGGAATTCGTTGATGCGTTTCTGCGATGCGGCAGCCCGTTGGATCAGGGAGGTTACCCACGCTAGCGCCATGGCTGGAAAAGTAAGCTGATTTACGTAGATGATAAACTCGGCAATGTTTCCCGAAGTAAGGGTGCCTTTGGCTACTTCCAGTCCGCCAACATATACCGTAATAACGGTGCTTAGACCAATCAACAGCAGGATAAGCGGAAAAAAGATGGCCTCCGTCTTCACCAACGCCAATGATGTATCCCGATACGTATTGCTCTCCTCGGCAAAGCGGTCCATTTTATCCGCCTCACGGTTGTAGGTTTTTATGACGCGTACACCGGAAAAGGTTTCCTGCACGAACGAGGAAAGCGCGGACAGCTGCCGTTGGATCCGTTCGCTTCGGCGATTGATGATTTTGTTGACAACCAACAGGATGGCCGATAGGATGGGGATGGGCATCAGGGCGTACAGGGCCAAGGTCGGGTTGACGCTGATCATGGCAGCGATCACCATCACCGATAGTACGACGGTGTTGATGGAGTACATGATGGCCGGCCCGAGGTATGAACGCACCCGATTCACGTCTTCCGTTACCCGATTCATCAGATCGCCGGTATTGTTGCGACGGTAGAATGCCATGTCCAGCTGCTGGTAATGGTTGTATATTTCGTTCTTGAGATCGTATTCGATATGCCTAGAGGTGAGGATGATGGTTTGGCGCATCAAGAAAAGGAAAATGCCACGGAGAAGAGCCAATACCAATACCGCCGCCCCGAACAGTAAAAGGCAATAGCCGAAGATCTCATAGACCAGTTGCTGCCGTTCAAACCCATCGAAGAGGCGGTATATGCTGATGTTTTCCTTTACCAGATCGAAGGCGATGCGGATAACCTGCGCGGGCAGCACACCGAAATAGTTGGATACGATAACAAAGATGACGCCTGGGATCATCTGCCAGCGGTATTTGTAAAAGTACTTATTGAGGTGTGCGAGATCTTTCATATTGAATAGGGAGCAAAAATACGAAATGTTTCGCGGGGTTGATTATATGCATAATTTTTTTGCTAAGTTTGCCCCGATGTTGCAGATTACGTAACGGCTTATCGTTGTTTTTATGTCCGTACCTACCAAAGATCATTCATCCTTTCAATTGATGGCACAATTCGGCCACCAGAAGCTTGTTTTCTGTAATGATGAAGCAGTAGGGTTGCGAGCAGTTATTGCCGTTCACGATACTACGCTTGGCCCGGCAATCGGGGGCGTACGCATGTTGCCCTACCAGCATACAGACGAAGCCGTCGATGATGTGCTGCGGCTGTCGAGGGGGATGACTTACAAGGCGGCTGTCGCTGGCGTGAACCTAGGCGGTGGGAATGCGGCGATTATCGGCGATCACCGTACGCAGAAGGGTGAAGCATTGCTCCGACGGTTCGGGCAGTTCGTGGAAGAGCTGGGCGGAACGTTCATCGCGTCCCTCGATATCGGTACCACACCGCGAGACATGGAGTTTATCCATATGGAAACCGAGTATGTTGCGGGTTTGCCCAAGTCACTCGGCGGGAGCGGCGATTCAGCACCTTTTACCGCAAAGGGCGTATATTATGGTATCAAGGCATCACTTAAGGAGCGATTTGGCAACGACAGCCTGGCTGGCCGCACGGTGGCCGTACAGGGCGCGGGGAATGTGGGGGAGCAGCTGATCGCATTGCTGCGGGAGGAGAATGCGAAGGTGTATGTAAGCGATATCGTGGAAGACCGTATGGTGGAAGTAGCGAATAAGTATAAAGCGGTGCCCGTAGCCAATAATAATATCTACGAATTGGACGTGGACGTCTACGCGCCGTGTGCATTGGGCGGAACGGTCAATAAAGAAACGATTGCTAAGATGAGGTGCCGAATCATTGCCGGGTCTGCAAATAACCAACTGCGGAATGAGGAAGATGACGCCAAGTTGCTGATGGAGAAAGGTATCCTCTACGCGCCCGACTACTTGATTAATGCAGGTGGGCTGATCAGTTGCTATTCTGAAATTGCGGGTTACGGCGCGGCGCGTATGGCTGCACTCACCGAAAACATTTACGAAGCCACACGCTCCGTACTGCGTAAATCGATCAATGAAAACGTAGCCCCGCATGAGGCTGCGAATCAGCTTGCCGAAGCTCGGATAGCTGATATCCGTAAAATAAAGCGCTAAAAAATAAAACATAAGATATCGGTATCTTTACCGAATCGTTCTTTACATACATATGTTAAACAGAAGGCACCTGCGGGTTAAAGTATTACAGACGCTGTATGCGTACCAACTATCGGAGGACAAGCGGGTCACTACGTTTGAAAAAGCCCTGCTCAAGAGCGTAGACCAGGTATATGAAATGTATATTTGGGCATTGAACCTCTTGGATGAGGTGTCTGACTATGTTCGGATAGATGCAGACGAACGAGCCAATAAGTTCCTCCCGTCAGCAGCGGACCTGTCGCCCAATACGAGGTTGCAGACGAATACGTTCATCGAGCTCCTCCGGCACAATGACCAGTATCGGGATGATCTGAAACGCTACAAAGTGTCTTGGAACTTCGATCCTGAGATCGTGCGTACGGTGTTTCTCCAACTGAAAGATTCCGAAGCGTATGCCACTTACCTAGGCCAGGAAGACCGATCCCTCGCAGCCGAAAAGGATATCATCAAATACATCTTCCGCAAGATTATTCTCAAGGCGCCCTCCGTTGAACAGGCCTTTGAGGAAAAATTCATCAATTGGCAGGTGGATAAAGAGGTGTTACAGGCGATGGTGGCGAAAACACTCAAGAATTTTGTGAGCGAGGTGCCCGGACAAAACCAGTTGGCAGATTTGACACCCAATTGGGATGACGATCGGCCATTTATCATTGATTTACTGACCCATTGCATTCGCTTCGCGGGGGAATACCAGGAGTTGATCGCTACGAAAACAAAAAATTGGGAGTCAGACCGGATAGCCCTATTGGATAACCTGTTGATGCGGATGGCTATCTGTGAGCTACTCAACTTCCCCACGATTCCCGTAAAGGTGACCATCAACGAATACATTGAAATATCAAAAGTGTTCAGTACCGCCAGAAGTAATACATTCATCAACGGCGTATTGGATAAGATACTGAACGAGCTGCAGGCAGCGGGAAGGATACGGAAATCGGGCAGGGGACTTATGCAATAGGAAACAAGTTATGCCGTTTTCTGTTAAAAAGGAAAAGTACATACATTTATCAACTAAAAAATAAAGCACCATGAAATGGATACCTTTAGTTCTTATGAGCGTGACGCTCCTGACATCATGCAATACCGGTAAAGACCAAGGGGAAGAGACCGAAGCAGCTGACATACCGATGGAGCAGGTAGGCAAACAGCCCGTGGGGCAAACGATTATCCCGGGTGCCGATTCGACCGGTGCCGTGCTCGAAGTGGTGGATGACGCTTACGATTTCGGTACGGTAAAGGAGGGAGAAAAAGTGAAACATGAATTCAAGTTTACCAATACCGGCAGTTCACCATTGATCATTTCCAATGTGCAGGCATCTTGTGGTTGTACAACACCAGAGTATTCAAAGAATCCGATCGCCCCGGGCGACCAAGGGATGGTGAAGGTCGTATTCAACAGTGCGGGGCAAGTAGGCAAACAGCATAAAATGATCACCATCACGTCAAACGCATCCAGTGAGCATACGATGCTGCATCTCAGGGGAGAGGTAGTGAAGTGATTTCTACAAGGGTAATGGTCAGTCGGCTGTGTAGGAATTAACAATTAACAATTAATAATTAACAATTAATAAGCATGTTTACATCGACAATTTTATTGCAGGCCGGTGGTTCTGGCGGAGCGGGTGGGATTATGGGATTCTTGCCCATGATCTTGATTATCGTGGTTTTCTATTTCTTTATGATCAGGCCACAGATGAAAAAGGCCAAGGACCATAAAAAGTATATCGAAGAGCTGAAAGAGAACGACCGTGTCGTGACATCGGCCGGTATCCATGGGCGTATCGTTGAAGTGTCCGAAACAACCTTTTTGGTTGATGTTGGCGGCGGGGTGAAGATACGTTTTGACAAATCGGCCATCGCGCTCGATGCCTCCAAGGCACAGAACGCTTCACCTAAAGCTTAAGCAAAAAAGGTAAATAAGAGGGTGCCTTTCCGGCCTGCTGGAAAAGGCCGGATATGGCACCCCTTCCACTCCACAAACCTATCTAAACCCATTCCCGTTTCTGTATACCGGTTGCGCTTTCGTGCCTAAATCACCAAGGTAGTCCGTCAAAAAAAAATGTGTGTAACTTATCACTTAACCGTATAAGTAAGGGGGTGGTGTGTAGAAGTGAGATGCAGGATGGTGCAGGTCGCGTCAGCATGGTGCGGGTTGCCGTAGCGTTGGCGACCCCTATCTTTGTCGTATTAATTCAAGGTTATTAGCCTAAACGAAGAATTATAAGGTTAAACATTTACAAGTTGATATACAAGCATGCCGAATGAATGGGTATTTCAAGAATGCCCTGGTGATATTGACTTTCATACGATCGAAACCTTGATGAAATGAATAGGCCACCTACCTGCTTGGGTCAGCAGGTGGTTGCTGCAAACAAATGTCCAAATATGAGTTAGATTATTTATCCAATCCATGTAAATTATGTTGAAACGCTTTCGAAATTTTAAAGATTCGTGGCTATTATCTGTTCTAGTTTTTGCTCTGATTTCAGTACCTGTAGCGCTATCGGCGCAACAGGGTCAAAATATAAGCGGAAAAGTGAGCGATGAGCAAGGGCCACTCGCTGGCGTAACCGTCAGTGTTAAACACAAATCTGCCGCTGTATCTACCGATACAGATGGTGCATTCGTGTTGGCAGGTGTAAGTATTGGGGATACGTTGTTATTCCGCCTTGTGGGTTATATAGATAAAGAGCTGCCTGTTCGCAATACATCGCCCGTCAACGTGCAGTTAATGCCGGACAACGTTGGGCTGGAAGAAGTCGTGGTAGTAGGCTACGGTACTCAGAAAAAAGTATCGGTCACTGCTGCGATTTCGACGATTGATACCAAAGAGTTGAAACAGAGTCCATCGGCCAACTTAGCGGCCTCCTTGGCAGGCCGTATGCCCGGTTTAACGGCATTGCAATCGTCAGGACAACCCGGGGCCGATGCAGTGAACCTATACCTGCGCGGCGTGGGTACGTTGAATGACGCATCGCCGCTGATCCTGATCGATGGGGTGCCCCGCACGGGGATCAGTAAACTCGATCCGAATGAGGTGGCAACGGTCAGCATCCTGAAGGATGCTTCGGCCACGGCAGTATTCGGTGTTCGGGGTGCGAATGGGGTTATCTTGATTACGACACGTCGCGGCCAGCCGGGTAAATCAGAACTCAGTGTTTCATTCGATCAGAGTATGCAGAAATTTCTGGTCAAGGCTGACCGCCTTCATTCCTGGGAGTTTGCCGAGTTGCGCAACCAAGCGTTCCTGAATTCGAATCCGGATGCCACTGAAGACCAAATGCCCTTTACGCAATACATGATTGACAGGTATCGGAGCGGTGAAGACCCCGTCTTTTATCCGGATCGCGACGTGTTCCACGACTATTTCCGCGATTGGGCACCGCAGACTCGTGCAAATGCCAATTTCAACGGTGGGGGTGAGCGTTTCACCTACTTCCTGAACGCTGGATATATCGGCCAAGGAGGAAATTTCAAAACCGAACCGGAGAGTTTCCTCGGTTACGACCCGAGTTATAGCATGGATCGTTATAATTTCCGGGGGAATATTGATTACAGCATTGCCAAGAACCTGAAGGCATCACTCAATATCGCGACCTATTTGGAAAAAATGAATACCCCACAGACGGATGACCTGTTTGGTGGAAGTGTCGCCGGGATGGTGCAGAACATGATTGCCTATACCTGGGCTACACCGCCTACCGACCCGGGGCCGCTAACGATGCCGGGCTATGGTGTGCCAGCAAACGAGGTGGTAGCCCAATCCGGCCAGGACCGGAATACGTATGGTGAGATTAACCGCCGTGGCTATCGGCAAGAAACCACCAACATGTTAAATTCGTCTTTAACATTGGACTGGGGGTTGGACTTCATTACCGAAGGACTATCCGCTAAAGGGATGATTGCCTTCGATAGCCAAGCCCGTACCATACTACAAGGGATCCGTGCGATGGATACGTATGCTTTTTCTGTGGCGCGGAATGCGGATGAAATCAGTGGATATAACCCCATCATTTCGAATTCGGACCGGGCGATCCGGCTAATTAAGGGGATGAATACCCGCTATTATGTCAATTACCAAGCTTCGTTGAACTATGCCCGCTCGTTCGGTCGACACCATGTCGGTGGTATGCTGCTGGGCCAGCGTGACAACTGGGATGTGTATGGTGCTGATCTGCCTTATAACATCGTGGGCTTGGTGGCACGTGCTACCTACGATTATGATAACCGGTACCTGGCCGAGTTCAATTTCGGTTATAATGGGTCTGAGCAGTTTGCCCCGAGCAATCGATTCGGTTCGTTTCCTGCCTTTTCAGTAGGCTGGGTAGCCAGCAATGAAGCATTCCTGGCGGGGAATCCAGTGGTGACCAATCTGAAAATCAGGGCTTCGCATGGTATAACAGGTAATGATAAACTAGGTAATGACCGGTTCCTTTACCAAAGCTTCATCAATGTGGGTGGCGGAATATTCCCAACCTTAGGACGCGGGCAAAGTGTTGTACAGGGCCGGATGGGTAATGAATTTATCCAATGGGAAAAATCGAAGAAGACCAACCTGGGCCTCGATATGGAATTCATCAACAGCCTTTCGCTGACGGTGGATTTGTTTAAAGAGCACCGGGATAAAATCTTGATCAGCCGGAAAACCATCCCCGCATTACAAGGTGTGCCGCTGGGTAACATTCCGAAGGTCAATATCGGGGTGGTCGATAACAAAGGACTGGAAACGGAATTAACTTACCGGAAGAACGTGAGTCAAGATCTCTCGTTTCTCGTGAAAGGTAATTTCGCTTACAACAAGAATGTCGTAGTGTATGCTGATGAAGTTCGATATGGCGAAGATTATGCATATCGGTTTAGAAGTACCGGATTCAGCATCGGGCAGCAATTTGGTTACAAAATCGATTACAGCAACGGAAACGGTTACATCAACACCCCCGAGGAGTTGGCTAATTTGCCCGACTACCAGATGGGAGGGACACCCCGGCTGGGCGATTTCATGTATGTAGATGTCACCGGCGACGGGGTCGTGAATGATCGCGATATGGTCCCCATTGGCTACCCGAGTATACCGCGGGTTGCCTACGGTCTGGCGGGTTCGGTGACCTATAAGAACTTCGATGTTTCATTTTTGTTCACGGGTGTCGGCCAGAGTCATAACTATCGGAATGATTGGGGCGTCACGGAGGTTGGCCTGGTTGGGTTCTTCAGTGGCTGGCATCGGCAGGCATGGACGCCCGAGCGTTATGCGAACGGCGAGACCATCAGCTATCCCGCTTTGGCGATGGGCAAGGGCGTAAGCCAAATCAGAAACGATGTGTTTATCATGGATCGCTCGTTTTTCCGCCTAAAAAATGCCGAGATCGGTTACACCCTGCCGGCAAAATGGCTCGACCCCATCCGTATGCAACACGTTAGGGTGTACGCCAATGGGAATAACCTCCTAACATTTAAGAAAATGCCGATAGATACGGTCGATCCTGAGCAGACCGATGCGCTGGTGTATCCATTGACCATGATGATTAACTTCGGAGTGAATGTCACTTTTTAACCACTAAACGATAGCAAGAGATGAAAATACAACGTTTAATAGCTCTCATATTGCCACTCATACTGTCGGCATCGAGCTGTACCGACGTACTGGATATGGCACCCGATGGTAATATGCAGTTGGACGAGGTGTTGGCCGATCCCGAGTTGGTTGAAGGCCTGTTGAATCGATGTTATACAAATATCCCTAAGAAAGGGTATTCCTATTATTGGTTTGAATCGGCGGTTGTCGGTGCTAGCGATGACGGATGGACATCTGACGAGGGACAGGGGCTGCTTCTTGGAAATCTGTATCTGGATAATAATTCGGCTAGCAGCCATGTGATGTGGGCAAGCCCCGATGAAGGTGGCGGAAATGCGCAATATTGGGATCGGTTTTGGCAGCAGATCCGGCTTTGCTCGCAGTTTATTGAAGTGATTGACGGCGCGGCAGTCAACAACGAAACCGACCGGGGCCGTTTCAAGGCGGAAGCCCACCTGTTGCGGGCATTCTTTTATATGGAGTTGGTGAAGTGGTTCGGCAAGGTTCCGATCTTGGATGCTACCGTTCCCTTCGATGCGGATTTCTCGACGCTTACTCGTTCGTCGGTATATGATGTGGCAAAATTCATCATTTCCGATTGCGATGCAGCGCTCGCCGAGCCCAACCTGCCTTGGCGGATTACCGATGCCAATGATGCAGGGCGGGTGAACAAGGCACTCGCATTGGCGCTCAAGACCAAAGCGATGCTTTTTGCTGCCAGCCCACTCCACAATGAAGGCCAAAATCACTGGGAGGAAGCATACCAGGTGGCCAAAGACGCCGTTTCTAAATTGAAGGCAAACGGCTATGAACTGTTTACCCAAACCACCCAACCGGGTGTATTCGGTACCGGTCCGGCTGCGGCATTGCGTCAATTGGTATGTCAGAATGCCGACTATTCAGCAACTCCACGCGATCGGGAAACGATTTATCAGGTTCGGGATGGTAGCGTCTTTGTATGGCATATCGGTTACATTGGCAGCAACATGCCCAACACCTACAAATCGGGACTGGCACCTACCCAAGAGTTGGTGGATGCCTTTGAAACCACTGATGGAGAACGTATCCCCATCATAAGCAAGCCCTATTTGGATGAGCGGCACCTGCAACCGAACTATAACCCGAATTCGATATATGACCCCAACAACCCCTACGCGAACCGAGACCCCCGGCTAGACCAGACGGTGCTGCATAATGGCAGCACGATTGTGTTCGATAACCAGACGGTAGAAATACAAACATACGTGGGCGGGGCCCATGAGCCGAGCTTTGATATAACGAACCGTTCGGCATCGCGTACGGGGTACTACCATGCGAAAATGGTTACGCCTGGTGCAAGCCAAACCAATGCGATCAATAACTCGAATTGGAAGTATTACCGGCTTGGCGAAACGCTGTTAGACTTGGCGGAAGCGGCCGCCGAAGCGGGGCATTTGGAAGAGGCGCGCACGGCCGCCAACGAGGTACGGGCCCGCTCGGGGATGCCCGGGTTTTCCGATGCGCTTTCGCAGGAGGAACTCATCATCCGTATCCACAATGAGCGTAGGGTGGAACTGGCCTGGGAAGAGCAACGGTATTTTGATATGCGCCGGTGGGAGAACCCCGATGGTGACTTGAGCGAAACCAGCAAGTGGCTTACGGCCATGGTTATTAGGAAAAATGGTGACGGTAGCTTTACCTATACCCGCCGTAACATCTCAAATAACCCGCGTGGGGGCTCTTCGAATCGCGACCTGCTATTGCCGATTCCCCTTAACGAAGCGTCTACGCTCGAATCGGTTACGGGGCAGAAATGGCAAAATCCAGGATGGTAATTTCATGATTTATGACTAAGATGGAGAAAAGTATAAAATACATTGTGCTAGGCATCATTTCCATGATGGCATTATCGCTATCTGCTCAAGAAGCAAGCGAAGCGCAAAGCCGGGTGGTTAACGCGTATAACCAACCGATACAGGGAGCAACGGTGATAACCGACGACGGCAACCACCAATCGATTACAGCGCAAGACGGGACTTTCAATCTGGCTTTCGATGAAAATAGCCAATACGTGGTGGTGTCTGCCGCAGGTTATCAAAATCTACGCGTCCCCATTGGTGAAATCGCCGATGGAGGTGAGATAGCACTAGCTTTCGACCCCCACGGCATGGGTGGGTCGATCAACTTTGGCTACCAGTCATACACCAAGGAATCTTTGACAGGAGCCGTGTCGTCTATATCCGGCAGTGTATTGGATAAAGCGCCAACAAATGTCCTTTCTGAGACGTATGCTGGCCGCTTGCCCGGTTTGACCACGATTTCCAATATCGCTGAATTGACTTTCTTCGGTTACGGAAACCTGTCTAAATCGATCAGGGGTTATTCTTCGGTAAATGGCAACGACCCGCTCATTATCATCGACGGCGTGATTGCACCTACCCAATACCTGGAGTTCATTTCGCCCAAGGAGATTGAAAGCGTGTTTGTACTGAAAGACGCATCAGCTACAGCGGCTTATGGCATCCAAGGTGCAGCCGGCGTGATTGTTATTACCACGAAGCGCGGCTTCACGGGCAAACTCAAAGTGGAGGGGTATGCCGACTATTCTTTTCAGCAGATGACCCGACGGCCCTTATTTGTCAATTCGGCACAATATGCCGAACTGCGTAATGAAGCGGGTGAACGAGACGGGCTGGGCCCATACTCCCAATTTTCGCAGGAAGAGATTGACCTGTTTCGTTCAGGGAGCGACATTGGGTATCCAAACAATAACTGGTTTGACAATTATGTAAAGGATTTCGTGATGCGGCAGCGCGTAGGTGTGAATGTATCGGGTGGAACAGACCGATTTAGGTATTACTCGAACCTGAGCTTCCTAAACCAAGGAGAACCCTTTATCATTGCCGACGAGCCCGGCCGAAAATATGATCCAACGCCACGTGTGAATATGGGGAACTTCCGGACCAATATGGACGTGAAATTCAATAAGTACCTTTCCGGTTATATGCGACTCACCGGCAACGTGAAGCAGGAAAAGCTGGCGGGAGCTAAGATGGGGTGGGACGTATATAGCCAGATTTTCAACCAGCCGCCTACGATGTTTGGTCCCTTATCCCCCATTTTTGAAGGTGACCCCGAATTGAGCAATCAAGTAGTCACCGTAGATGGTTTGGATAATCCCGTATATGGTACCTTGAATCGCTCGGGATACAATAATGTGATCGAAACCAACGTCATTGCCCAAACCGGCCTGAAGTTAGATATGGGCTTTTTACTCAAGGGGCTTTCAGCAAGCGGCGGTATGGCCTATCAAACCTATGTGCGTAACGAAACAACGACGACTCAAAATTACAAGCGCGTATTGCGGGGTAGCGACTTTTCTGTATTGGATGATTTTACCACCTACAAGACGTTTGAAAATACGCCATTGGCGTATGGGAAAGGGTCTGTCTTCTTCTATTACCTGAATTTGCTTGGGCGTGTGGATTACAATCGCCGTTTTGGCGACCATAGCATCGACGCGTCTGTACATACCTACTACTTGAAACAGGAAAAAGAATCGACCGGAACAAGTAATACCGTATTGCCCTACAAAAGGCAAAACTTTGGCTCCTCTGCATTGTACGGATACAAGGATCGTTATTTCCTGAAAGCAGACCTTGGGTACTCGGGTTCGGAGCAATTCCACCCCGACAATCGTTATGCCCTCACGCCTGCCATTTCTGGTGCGTGGATTGCATCGAAAGAAGATTTTCTCCAGTCGGATGTGTTGACCCTGCTTAAACTCCGGGGGTCTTACGGCGTTACCGCGAACGACCAGTTGGGCAGCGCGCGATTTTTGTATCTAGACAACATTCGCTCCAATGGGTCCGAGTTGGAACGGGGAAATCCCGAGTTGGAAGCTGAGCGGATAGAAAAGCTGAACGTTGGTATTAACATTGGCTTACTGAATATGTTTACCTTGGAAGCAGACTACTTTACACATAAAGTGGATAACATGCTGATTAACAGCAGTGCCAAGCTACCTATATACCAAGGGATCCCGCTTAACTATTACCCTAAGTTGAATGATGGGAAAATGGAGAACAAAGGCTTTGAGCTTTCATTGGGTTTTGACAGACATATTAGTCCGGACTTTTCGGTATTTGCCCAAGCAAACTTTATGCAGGCAAAAAACAAGGTGGTTAACATCAATGAGGCATCGGCCGGTGAGGATTTCGCCTATCCCTACCGTACCCAAGGGTTTTCCTTGGGGCAGCTTTGGGGTTATCGGATTGATTATAGCAATGGCAATGGGATGTTCAACACAGCGGACGAACTGGCTAGCGCTGGACTTACGTATGCGTTTGGAGCACCTCGCTTGGGAGATTTTATCTACCAAGACCTGAATGGCGACGATATCATCAATGAAGAAGATTTGGCCCCGATGGGATATGCGAGGTTGCCGCAACAGGAGTACAGCTTGGTCGGTGGTTTCACTTATAAGAACTGGGAGATGTCTTTCCTTTTGCACGGCGTAAATAAAGCGTCGCAGTTCATCAGCGGTACCGGTGCATATGAAAACACCGGAAAAGGGATATTCA
This sequence comes from Parapedobacter sp., assembly GCF_053550995.1. Classification (NCBI taxonomy): domain Bacteria; kingdom Pseudomonadati; phylum Bacteroidota; class Sphingobacteriia; order Sphingobacteriales; family Sphingobacteriaceae; genus Parapedobacter; species Parapedobacter sp. The sequence continues at coordinate 4,709 of NZ_JBMQOC010000059.1, read as the reverse complement.
ATGATATCCATTTGAATGCGTGGACGCCAGAACGATACGCGGCGGGGGAGACCATCAGCTATCCGGCATTATCGCTTTCGCCATCGGTAAACCACCGTGCCAACGACTATTTCCTGAGCGACCGCTCTTACCTGCGGTTACGGAATGTGCAAGTGGCCTATACGCTTCCACAGCAAATTTCACAGAAAATCCGCTCGGAGGCGGTGCGGGTGTCGCTCACCGTGCAAAACCTGTTTACCATCGATAATATGAAATCGAAATACATCGATCCGGAAATCGGAAGTATGAGCACATTTCAACCGTATCGTGTATTCAATATTGGATTAAGTGCAAACTTCTAAAATCATATAGCATGAAGAATAGAATTTTAAGAATAGTTGCCCTGGTTATCGGTCTTTTCGGTTTGGGGTCGTGTGCGGACCTCGATTTACCATCGGATGGAAGGATGAGCTTGGAAGATATGTTCAGCGACTATTTTCGAACAAGAAATTACTTCAACGCTGTCAAGAACTACATGCCGCAGGTTGGCTTTGCCTATGGGCAGACGCCGCTGGCATCATTCAGCGATGAAGCGCACGATGCCAGTGATGGCGTAAGCAGTAACGTGAATAACTGGTATAACAACCGGACTTCGTCTACCAGCAATCCGGTCGCAGGTGATTATTCATGGGAGCATTATTTCCAAGCCATCCGGAAGTGTAACACGTTCCTGGCGAGTATCAATGATCCCAATATCGCCACAGCGGTTATCGACGAAGACGAGAAGAACGGATGGATTGGGGAAGTAATGGTGATGCGTGCATTTTATTATTTGCAGCTGGTGAAGCGGTTTGGTGGTGTGCCCCTTATCAGCACCCCGTATGAGGTAACCCACGATTTTTCGCAGGATCGGCGTGCCACACTCGAAGAGTGTATAGATTTCATTTTGGCCGATTGCGATGCCGCACTGGCCATTCCCGAAAGCGGTAAGTCGACCGTTGGCTTTCGATGGGATATTAGCGATAATGAACGGGGCACTATCACCCGTGCATTTGCATACGCCGTGAAATCGCAGGCCGCATTGTATGCAGCCAGTCCGCTTTTCTATGCGGCAGGTAGCAAATATACTTGGGAAAAAGCAACGGAAATCACCAAAGAGGCATTGGACGAGTGTTTGGCGCATGGTTTCAAACTATTTGATACTACGCCGCCTGCAGACATTGCGCAGAACGCTTATGCTTATTACTTTATCAACCGCTCAGACCCAAGCCGATCGGTGGATAAAGAGACGATCTACGAAACCACATCGGCGCGTACCAACGTTTGGAAATGGGCAGGAACGCCCATTACCGCGGGTGCTGAAAAGGCGGGGGCTGGCCCTTCGCAAGAAATGGTGGATGCATACGGTATGCAGGCTACGGGCCAGATGCCCGTTTTGGGTTATTCCGATGCACAGCATCTGGAACCGATCATCAACACGGCATCGGGCTATGATCCTGCAAATCCTTATGTAGGCCGGGACCCCCGTTTTTATGCATCCATTTACTATAACAATTCCCCCCGTTCACTCACTTCGGGAAATATAGATAAGACGCTGATTCCATTGAGTTTTACAGAAACGGTAAACAATGTGACAGCGGTTTCGACGGACGATGGAGTTACTTTATCTACAACGGGAGGCGATCCGTGGATATTCACTACCATGCTGAACGAGGTGTTGCCTGCGGGTGAAAAGCGCCTGATTACGTTTGAATATAAAAGTAACAAGACCATCACCAATGCAGAATTCTTTTACTGCGTGGCTGGTGGCCCGCAGGGAGGTGTTTCTTCTGGCGAAAATATTGTCATTGAGGAGTCTTCCGAATGGAAGAGATTTGAATATGACCTATCTACAGCCATTGCCAATTTCGGTTTCGGTGTCAACGCCAATGGTGGCCAGGAACCGGCGAACCATTTCCTGCGGTTTGATCTATCGGGAAATGCCGGATATGAGATCACCATCCGGAATTTCAATATTGAGAGCTTTACATCGCCGCCTGATGCCACCCCCGTGGAGACTTTTGTTGGTGGCAATAGCGGGATTTCAAGTGACGTCACCGAGACGCGGTTTACCCGTACAGGATACTACTTACGTAAGTTCAATAACTATAAGTCTAATGTGAACGTAGATGCTGATGGGTTGATGAAGATCTTCCGGCTGGGTGAGTTGTATCTCAACTTTGCCGAGGCAGCCTACCAATCGGTCGGGCCCGATGCGGCTGTTGAATCGAAAGCGAGTGGGGCAGGTGCACTGTCGGCTAGGGAAGCAGTCAATATCATCCGTGCACGGGTGAATATGCCGCCCTTGCCAGCAGGTTTGAATGCGGAGGAGTTTGAAGTACGTTACCGCAATGAACGCCGGGTCGAATTGGCATTTGAAGAACATCGGTTCTTCGATGTGCGCCGTTGGAAAATTTTGAATGAAACCGATAAATTCGTTACGGGTATGCGTATCGTGAAAAGCGACAACAATTATACGTATAACCGGATCAAGTTGCAGGACCGGAATACGAATACGGATAAATACCTGCTACAACCGATCAGTCAGTCGGAGGTCTCGAAAATGGCTTCCTACACGGGAGAGGATTGGCAAAATCCGGGTTGGTGATAAACCTATATTCGTTTACAGTGACTGCGCAGTGTTCCGACATTTGGCGGCCGAAAGTGGTACCCAGGTGTCGAAACACTGCGAGTTATTTATTTTCAGATACGATATGAGGAGGAACAAATGAAAGAAAACCGTGCAGGATATTTAGCTGCTTATCTATTATTATTGCTTTGCATGGGCTGTTCTTCGGGTACAAAAAAAGAACACCCAGTGGAGGAGTCTGCTATGCGATACCTGGAAAACGATCGCCTGAAACTGGGGATCGATTTAAGTTTGGGCGGCGCGGTCACATTTCTTTCTGATCAAGAGAATGGTGGAAAGAACATGGTCAACAGCGCCGATTGGGGGCGGCAGATACAACTTTCTTTTTACAGCGGTCCTTGGCCTTACATTGGCCCCAACGGAGAAACGCCCACGCCCGAATGGGCCGGTTTGGGGTGGAACCCCATCCAATCGGGCGACGCAGGGGGACACCGTTCGAAGATACTTTCGTTTGAACAACGCGGTGACCATGCTTTTTTTGTTCGCAGCATCCCCATGCAGTGGCCCCACAAGACAGGAGTGGCCGGCGATTGCGAATTTGAATGTCTGTATACCTTGGAAGACAACGTGATTACCATGGAAGCTGCTATCGTCAATAAACGGACGGATCACACACAGTATCGCGCGTGTAGCCAGGAAATGCCCGCGGTCTATACCAATGGCCCCTGGTACCAGGTGGTTACCTACCTTGGTGATAAACCGTTTGCCGGCGAGCCCACCACCACCGTGGTGGATAAGGGTGACCACAAAGGATGGCCCTGGGTACACTTCTATACACCGGAAAACTGGGTGGCCCTGCTTGATGAGAACGGGTATGGCATCGGCGTGTTCCAACCGGAAGCGATGACATTCAACGGTGGATTCCATCCCAATGATGAATCAAAGGGGGTAGGCGGGGAGAAGGACGGACCAACAGGACATATTGCTCCTATAGGCAAGCAGATCCTCGATCACAATATCCGATGGTCATACAAAACATCTTTGGTGCTTGGTACCTTAGACGACATCCGTGGCTATGCGAAAGCAAATTGGCAGGTGGTTCCGCAACCCGAGTGGAGCTTTGCCGACTCGCGCCATAACTGGTATTATGAAGGAGAAATGAAGGATTCCGGATTCCCTATAGAAGGTGGCCTGGACATTCAATTCCAACCCAATGCGACATTAGTAGGCCCCGTTACCTTTTGGGAAGCCTCCAAAACACCATTCCTTGAGATAGAAGGGGCGTTTGAAACGGCAAGTGGAGAGTTGGTACTTTCGATAGATGCCCAACCGGTAAGCCCATCCGATTTCACCGATTGGTTGAATTGGAGCGAAGGGGAGCATGACGTGGAAGCTGAGAAGAAACAGAAAGCTGCGGAATTTCCGGGCAAGCAGGCGGTTCACATCCAACAGGCTATTGCCGCCGACGGCCAACAGCGGACCTATCGGATCCACCTTGCCGAAATGCCGACATATACGGGTGCCTTGAAAAGCATGGAGATTTCCTTTTCAGATGCCGGATCGGCAAAAATCACCAGGATTGGACTTGGTGAATAATTATCAGCATTTGAAAGAAAGTTAAAGAGATGAAACCTGCCATGTCAGTGCCTAACACAAAAGGCGATGAAACCTGCGGAAGCCAAAGGCGAGCGCAAGCTTCATTACCGCCGAAAGCAAACGGTGCTCATGAAAATGCAGGTTCCCTAAGGCCGTTAAAAATAAATTATTTTCGAATGAAATACGTTGTTTTTATTTGTTTGTTGCACGTGAGTTTTATGACGGTGGCAGCTGGTATCAAGCCGATAAACCTACGTGCGGAGTATAAGCACAACCCATTCCTGGATGACCCGTCGCCCCGTCTAAGTTGGGAGTTGGAGTCGAAGAAGTACAATCAATATCAGTCCGCGTACCAGGTTATTGTGGCTTCATCGCCGCAGAAATTACGGAACGGTGAAGGCGACGTGTGGGATACAGGGAAAGTTCAATCGTCGGAAACCAATCAGATTGCTTACAAAGGAAGCGATCTGCAGTCGCGCCAGCAGGTGTGGTGGAAGGTGCGCGT